>NC_019676.1:2502500-2617500 GCF_000316625.1 Nostoc sp. PCC 7107
GCCGCCAAACTTAACATTAAAGCTAAACCAAAGATTTTTGTTTTCATAACTCCTCTTTCACCGAATTGTGGCAATCAAATGTTTGTGCCTTTCGACTACGATAACCTATTTATTGATAATTGTTAAAATCCCTGTCTATGAGATATTTAAAAACACTACTTAGGACTGATTATTGATGTTTGAGTTATTATGCTAAAGACAGATGAGAATATCTAATTGGGCGATTAAGTGATGATCCCAAAGATGTTCAGGCGATCGCAAACAGTAGTTTCTTTTTGTCTTGTATTGCCATACTGAGATGCGCTACTTAAAATATCAAGTTATCCAATGGCTCATCCTTAGATTGTAACTATGGCAATACTCAAGTTAGGCAAATATTTTGTCTAGATAGAGAATCATATTTGATTACTGAACTATTTGTGAAGGGCCATAAAAGATAACATAGAAAAAATTTTTGTGCAACTTCTCAACGGATGGCTATATCTCAAAAACATCTAAACATGGTCTATAGTTAGCGCTATACTCATTCAGATCCCAAAAAAGGCTATTTTAACCTGAGCAAAATTGAATAAACAGACTAGAATACATTATTTCCTATCCAAGAAAATTTATGGCTGCTGTTCGTAAATCAGCTGTGTCTGCACCCAATCCCTGGTTCTGGCAAAATTCTAAACCAACTGCGCCAAGACGGCGCTTCCCTGGTCACGAGTCAGTCATGAGCAGTGCATCCCCACTTCCAGATCAATCTCCAGTCGCATCGGCTAAACGCCGACGGGGTACTGCGAAAAGTTTATCGACTCCTGCTACCAAAGGTTTACAAGAATTCACGCCCTCAAAAGTTTCTCACGTTCCCACTGCTGAAGTTTTACCTGGTTGGTTGCTGCGGTTGTACACTGTTCATCGTTACTCGTCTGTAGTGACGTTTTTATTAGTTGCAGCGGCTCTGGTTGTTTATGGTTGGACAGTCTATTCTCAAGAGCTTTGGAATCAAGAGTTTCGCCGCTTACAAAATCTGCAACGCAATGAGCGACAATTAACTACAACTAATGCCATGTTAAAAAACAAAATGGCTGAAGATGCAGAAAACCCCAGTGCAGGATTAGTTTCACCAACGCCAGATAAAACTATTTTCTTACCTTCAGCATCTGATACTGCCAGTTCTTTGCCGTCTACTAAGACTTCTAATTCTCCCATACAACAGCCAACTTCTTCACCGTTGGGATATTAAAAAATTCGCAATTCGTAATTAAAAACTGTTTCGGAAGGAGATTTAGACCCAAGCGGACACAAGTATACGTATAAGCATACGCCGTTGGCGTTCCCGTCGGTTAGGAGAATTAAACCCAAAAATTCCAAATTAATAACTTATACCAATTCTCTAAAATGAGGCAACACATTCAAAACCCGAAAACCATACCCTATCTGACTTTTTTAATTACGAATTACGAATTGGTATTAGTTAAAGGCAATAGTCATTAGTCATTTTTGATAGACAAATGACAAATAATCAAGGACGAAGCCGATGCAGAAGTCATCCAGTAGATTAAAATTTAGAAATTCTCGGAATCAAGCAGTTTCAAAGCGGCAAAAAATTTCCCGACAAAAATCGATGGGAAATTCCACTCCCAACACTCAAGAACCTGTACAAAGTAGCAAAGTCAGGCTTTTGGTAGTATGGGTTATTTTAGTAGCCGCAGGATTAGGGTTAGCTTTTAACTTATATAATTTACAAATTCTGCAAGGAAAAAAACTAACGCAGAAGGCTCGCAATCAACAAATGGTGAGTTTGCGGCCTTTTATGCCGCGTCGTTTAGTTGTCGATCGCAATACAAATGTTTTAGCTGTCGACCGTCCTGTATATACTGTTTATGCCCATCCGAAGCTATTTGATAAGTCAAATGAAGAAATAGCCCAAAAGATAGCACCTATTATTGATAAAGATGCGGCTGATTTAGTCAAAACTTTTCAAAGCCGCAAAAGTGGGATTATACTGATGCCAGCGTTACCCGAAGAAGTGGCCGATCGCGTCATCGCACTACGCTTAAATGGGTTAGAATTCATTCCCAAATACTCTCGGTTATATCCGCAAGCAGATGTGACATCTGATGTAGTCGGCTATGTAGATCTGGAACGTCGCGGTCAAGCTGGAGTGGAATATAGCCAAGAAAAGCTGCTAGAACGTTCTGTGCAGAAGGTGCGGTTAATGCAGTCTGGTAACGGCGAATTAAAGCCAGATCATGCACCAGAAGGTTTTCTCCATGCTGATGACCTGAAATTGCAACTAACTATTGATACACGCTTACAACGGGCTGCTCGCTCGGCGCTGAAAGCACAGGTAGAAAAGTTCCGCGCAAAACGTGGCGCTGTGATTGTGATGGATGCGTTAGATGGTTCTTTACTAGCGCTGGTTTCTCAACCCACATATAACCCAAATGACTATGGCAAAGCGAAAATTGATTTATTCAAAAACTGGACGGTAGCTGATCTTTATGAACCTGGTTCAACTTTTAAACCATTAAATGTGGCGATCGCATTAGAAAATGGTGTGATTCAACCAAATGATACTTTTAATGATCCTGGTTCTATTAAAGTCGCTGACCGTGTGATTAAAAATGCTCAAAACAATGGTTATGGGCGGATTAATATTGCTCAAATTCTCCAAAATTCCAGCAACATCGGGATGGTGCAAATTATTCAAAAAATGCGCCCCTCGGTCTACTATACTTGGTTAGAACGTCTGGGTTTAGGGCAACCTTTAGAAACTGATTTGCCTTTTGGAGTTAGCGGTTCACTAAAAAGTCAACCAAGATTTATTTCTTCACCTATTGAACCAGCCACTGCATCTTTTGGGCAAGGTTTTTCGCTGACTCCTTTACAACTAGTACAACTGCATGGCGCTTTAGCTAATGGCGGAAAATTGGTAACACCCCATATAGTTCGAGGACTGGTTGATAGTAATGGCAAAATGCACTATTCACCCACACTCCCTGCGCCAAGGCAAATTTTTTCGGCTAAAACTGCCCAACAAGTTGTGGAAATGATGGAAACTGTTGTTTCGGAGGGTACAGGTAAACCTTCTAAAATTGCCGGATATCGCATTGGTGGGAAAACAGGTACAGCCCAAAAAGCAAGTCCTAACGGTGGTTATATTCCTGGAGCCAGAATTACTAGCTTTGTCGCAGTTTTGCCAGTGGAAGCTCCCCGCTATGTGATTTTAGCCATTGTCGATGAGCCGAAGGGCGAAAACGCCTATGGTTCGACTGTGGCTGCACCAATTGTCAAATCGGTGATGGAAACATTAATTCCTTTAGAACATCTACCACCACAACAGTTAAATTCCCCAGCAGAAACACCAAGATGAGAGTTTTAACGTGTATTAGTCGGACTTGGGCTACTAGTTGAAGTTCCCGTATTAACACCACCATTAACAATAGAACGAGCTTGTTGTAAGTGTTCTTCAAGGGTTGGTAGTGTTTGTGAGGCAAATGCCTTCACATCTGGATCTTGCCCCTGTTGTGCTTCAGTTTGAAATGCAGAAACATCCTTTTGATGATCTTCAACCATGTGAGTCATATATTCGCGCTGAAGGGGTGACAAAGCGGCTGAAGCCAAGAAAATAGAGGAGCGTGACCGTTTTGGGGTAAAAAAAGATAGGTCAGGTATTCTCAACAAGACCTATCAAATGATAATGTTACCTAAATTCTACCAAAACTGCTTTCAAAATGTACTGACACCCGCACAGTACAAGATGCTAGAAATCTTACTAATGCTATTGCAATTTCATAAAACTGTGACAATTGAGAAACTAGCAACAGTATTTCCACAACCGATAAAATTTGAAAGTCGGAGGCGGAGTATACAAAGATTTTTACTACTACCTCAGTTGTCGATTCCATATCTGTGGTTTCCCCTGCTCAAACGATGGGTGAAAAATAGTCTGAAAAGAGGAGAGAAACGGCTAATATTTGCGATTGATAGAACACAATGGCGTTCACAAAATGTATTTGTAATTAGTTTAATAGAACAAAAAAGAGCAATACCTGTGTACTGGCTATTGTTACCTAAAAAAGGATGTAGCAATTTGGGAGAGCAGAAAAAATTAATTCGTCCACTATTGCAGTTATTTAAGGGATATCAAATGCTGGTACTGGGAGATAGAGAATTCCACAGTATAAAACTAGCAAATTGGTTACATAGCAAGGGCATTGACTTTGTATTGCGTCAGAAACAAGGTACTTATATTCGGCAAGAAAACCAATCACACCAACGCTTACAATCTTTGGGATTAACTCCTGGCATCTCGTTTTTTTTGACAGGGATTCAAGCAACTAAACAGAAAGGGTTTGCCAATTTTAATCTCGCCGGATATTACAAGCGCAAATATCGTGGAGTTGTTGAGCCTGCTGGCTGGTTTTTATTAACTAACCTTGATAGTCTCAAAGATGCCATTAAAGCATTTAAGTTGCGGAGTGGTATCGAAGCCATGTTTAAAGATTGTAAAACTGGGGGGTATAATCTCGAATCTACTTATGCTGATGGTCAACGTTTGATAGCACTGATTTTATTAATTGCTATTGCCTATACTTGTGCTATTTTAGTTGGTCGTAATTCTCGCTCCTCTGGACTACAAAAATATGTTGGTCGTCTGAAGGAGTTACAACGATTGCACCGCCGACATAGTGCTTTTTGGATTGGTTTGTATGGTCAGTTATGGGTAGGGGCAATGGAATTTTGGGCTGATTTAGCTCATGAATTGATGCGCCTCAAGCCCAGTAAACTGCCATATTTTCAACAAGGTCTACGGGCTATGACTCTTATCCAGTCTGCTTTATAACTTTTTTGTCACCCCTTCAGATGAACACTGAGCCAGAGGGTTACTTTGATTTAGTCCCTTGGGAAGTGTTGGCTTGTGCTAATCAAAACTTTTTAACAACAGAACGCAAACGTTATTTTCTGCGTTACAGTGGTGCGTTAACTTATTTTGAAGTAGCTGGCCCGGCAGCTTACAGAAATTATCTGACAGCCGCCCAACGATTGCAATTGTCAGATGCAGCAATGGGTTATTGGGAACTGCATATCAAAGAAGATGAACGCCACGGTCAATGGATGTTAGATAGTGTGGCTTTACCTTTAGCAACGCAATATCCCGATGATGGGTGGGAATTAATTCTAGGATACGACCAAGAGAAATTCATGAGCGATCGCGCTGCTCAAGCTGTTGTATTTTCCATTCGTACAGCCGAACAAGCAACTGATAAATCCATCAATTAGCAATAGCAATCTGGCGGTAAATTTTTAATTTCTTTGCGACTTGATTCTACTTGAGTGAAAGATTTTTCACTCCAGCAGAGTTTTGCTGGCCGTTCTCCAAGTATCAACTAATTTTTTGATTAACTAGTACAGTTATATGAAAGACATCTTTTTTTGCCCGGAAGAATCTAATTTCTATTCCCATTGTTTAGAAAACTTTATCATACGAGATTGTCAAAATCCGGCATCTATTGTTGAATTTGGTTCTGGTGATGGCAGTCCAGTTATCAACTCACTACTGAGAAATAAGTTTGAGGGATTAATTCAAGGCTATGAACTAAATACTTCTGCCTGTAAAGCTGCCAATTTAACTATAGATGAATACAATCTTACGAGTAAATATATTATTCATAATTCCTCTTTGTTTGACTCTGATAAACCTCAAGCCAATTATCTCGTTGCTAATCCACCCTATCTTCCAGCGCCAGATGAGGATATTTATATACCATTATTATTTGGCGGTATAGATGGAGCATCAATTACCAATGAGCTTTTATCTTTAAATTATGAAAATGTCTTGGTTTTAGTTTCTAGCTATTCTAACCCAATCAGTACTTTAAAAACAGCAGCAGAAAATGGCTATAGTGTGAATAAGTTTGTCGTTTTACCTTTGCAGTTTGGTTATTATAGCTCTGAACCAAAAGTGAAAAGACATATAGAAAATTTAAAAAAAAATCAAAAGGCATTTTACTCTGGAGATTATTATTTTTTAGCTGGAGTTCTATTTAAAAAATCTCAGGAATCAGCCATTGATTTATCTCATGAATTAGCTCAAGTTATGACAAGTTTATAAACAATTATATTGAATAATACCCCTTGTGGAGGGGCATTATTGTATGTTGTTTTTTATGGGGCTGGTCTAAACAGATTGTAAGCAAATAGTAGGTAGTAGTTTTTTAAAATAAGCTTGATAGAGTTTGCAACGGGGGAAAATGCGATCGCCATTAAAGCAAATCAATCCTAAACTTTCAAGCTTATAAGCATCCACAGGATCAATTACCAGACCTTGTTTTGTTTTGATAAGTTCAGCATATATGTCGATCAAATGAGGATAGCTTTGCAGTTTTAACCAGTGTCGCCATAAGTGATGACGGTATATACCACCATTAGCGATCGCTTCTTCAATCAAATCTCGTAAAGTAATCTTGCGAGAAACAAGATGAAATAAAGTTAGTTGAATTAACGCCGGATGACCACCAACTAAAGACATGATTTGAGCAGATTCTTGACCGGAACTCCAGTTTAGCTCATATCTTCTAGCTAAATCTTCGACTTGGCTTTGAGTAAATTCAGTTAAATTAATAGGTAAGCCGATATTAAATGGTGAACGATTAATATCTAGAGAGATATATTGTTCTGTAGAGTAGACCACTATTAATCGCAGTTTTTGCCAACTGTAATTTTGTCGTGCTTCTTCACACCAAGAACGTAACAAAGCAAAAAATTTCTGAGCAATGTGCGGATATTCAAAAAAGCGATCAACATCGCTCAAAACCATTACTATGGGACTATTGCTCTGTTTTAAAATATACTTTTGCAAATAGAAGCTACAGGCTAACTTATAGCCAACTTCTTCATCCCACATATCATCAAGGTTAGGCTCAATTTCTAACTGTTGGGCAATTTGCCAACAAAGACAACGCAAAAGCTTATTTAAATCAGTCAAACAAGTGTCATCAATTTGGTAGCAATTGACGTTAACAGCGCGATATCCTTGCTGATGAGCAAAGGCTAAAATACGTAGCACTAAAGAAGTTTTTCCCATCTGTCTGGGAGAGCGAATCCGAATTACACAGCCTGGACGAGTAATTTCTCGATAAACTATTTCTTCGATGGGGGGACGGTCGATATATAAAGGGGAATCTAGAACTACAGGCCCATCTGGATATGGCCAACGATGTTCTATTTCGTAATTAGATAACCGAGTAAGATGATCTTCCTGTTTATCTGAACTTCTGAGCCAGAATTCTATGGTTTTGCCTTCATCCTCATCACTCGACACTGCGTAATCTTCTTCATATAATTTGAGGTTAAAGGCACTAAAACATAATTTGAGAGTTTTTTGATCTACGCCTTTACTCAAAGACCATAATCGACTCAGAGTTTTCGTCGAAATGCTGATCTGGGTACTGAGTTCTTGTAGCGTTAGGCGATCGCCTTTATTTCTAGCAATCTCCCAAGATAAAATCGCTTCATGTAAACGTTGTAGCCCGGACGGAGTTAGCACAACGCCTCGTTTTCTTTTGCTTTTAGTTTGTTTCACTTGCATAGGCTGTGTTCCAACAATTGTTTGTGGATACAAAATCTACTTGAAACTTCTTGCATCAATAATTGTTAGCTTCAGACAATGCGTTGATTTGCAGCAACTACTGTGCAGCAGTACACAAATTATGAATTTTGCCAGAGGTTATTTGTAGAGTCTGATAATCCAACTACTCGAAGAATTTAAACAGCGTAAAACATCCCGAATTTTGAGTTTTAACAGAAGTCGAAACCACCAACAAAAGCATTGTATAAAAAATGAATTTTTTGCTCCGTTTTTTTACTTAATTTGCCAGTAAAAATTATTAAAAATTAATGAGCCTATTTACAATTCATTAACGGATTGATATGCCTGCAAATTAAATTTGTTGCAGAATAAGCTAAAAAGCTGAAGTTCAGAACAAACTAGTACTTTAGTCAAATTAAAATGCCTAAAACACAGTAAATGCTGACTTTTAAGCTATTTCAGGCTGTATTCAGCCCCAAACTTGTTATTTTAGGTTGGTTCACTGACATTCTACTGCAATTCCAATGCTTATGTTATTTTTGGCGTTTTTTATCAGCTTGTCTATGTAAACTATTGATTTTTTTGAGTCAGTCCTCTAAATTAATCTACAAGATATTAACATCATAATAACCGTATTAAGTAAATACACTAGATTTTAGCCAGATTCATGATTAATGATGCGATCGCATCTGATCAGTTCAGGTATTTTAGGCGACAGAGGCTAGGTGCAAGGTGCAAGGTGTGAAGAAAAATATCATCTGCATAAACTGGAATAATTTAGTTTCTCAAAGTTCCTTTGTCGTTAGGCATCACCGAAAATATTGTAGTTTTAGCTACATGATATAGCCGTAGTCGCTGAGGTTAGGACAGTGTTGATTGCTTAAGACAGTGTAAATAATAGGTTTATTCTCAGCACTCAGCGAGAAGTTGTGTGTGGTGGTTTCCCTCGTTGAGCAAAAGTCGGAGACTCAGCACTTTGCTATATGTGTAAGATATGGCTTTATTTTCCGGGTACTGGATAAATTAACAGAAAATGTAAGTAACGAAAAAGAAAAATTAAATACTCGCTCACAAGTTGCTCAGGCAAATAAAAATAGTACTTTTGTAATCTGATGTGATGTCGGAAATTATCTTTATAGGGAGGTAACAGGACAGGGGTAACAAGGGATAGGGAACAAGAAACAGCTTTGTAAGTATTACTGATTTTTTTCCAAAGCCAACTATGAATCTTATGTGTTCAAGATAAACTAACTGCTTATATTTAATTAAATAAAACAAAGATTGTATAGCATCAAAAACTTACACTGAGAACAGAAATTAAACCATGAACCCTTCTTCTTTGTTCAGAGTTCAAGAAGAATTAAACTCTAGCGCCCAACAACAATTGATTACTCTAGATACAAGCATTCTTAAACTGTTGAACATAGTTGCAGGGGATACAAATTTAGCATCAGAATTTAGTCAGTCTTGGACAATTAATAAGTTTCAAATCGGTGATAATTTAACAAACTATACTGATGGTAGCGCTACTGAAGATAAAAGCAATTTTTTTTACTTAGTTTGTCAAGGACGAGTGCGGTTGCTAAGTTCTGATGCAGTTGTTGGGCGGGAAGTTTCTACGCAGTTGTTATTAGCAGAACAGACATTTGGCGCAGATGATTTATTTTGCGATCGCCCTTTATCATACCGGGCGATTGGTGCTAGTCCGGGTTTTGTGGCGCAAATCACAATTGCGGATTTACAAGTTTGGTTGCAACGCTTACCAAATTTAGCGCAGCACTGGCAAAAATTAGCATTGGAGCGCCAAGCACTAATTTTTTTTAAAAGTTATAGCGAATTGCGATCGCTCAACAGTGCAACTTTAAGCCAATTCTTATCTTATATAATTACTACAAAAATTTCTGCTGGTTCATCTTTAACAACAGCCACACCAGCAACAGCGGGGCGTTTTTGGTTAGCAGGTGGAACAACAACCTCATTATTATTAGGCGATAGCTGGGGTTATCCTGATGTCATATCTCCAGATGCAATTGCAGAAACAGATTTATTGGTTTATCACCTACCCATTGAACAGTGGGAATCAGCCCAAGCATTTATACCGCAACTATTTACCACTCAAGATACACAGCAGGAACTAACTGTTGTTCATTCAGAAATCACCCAAATTCCCCTTCCCAAACCAGAATACTCCCAACTAGAGATTTCTTCAGTATCAGAGATTGATTTTCCGCCTCAGCCAAAAGCTAAGTCACGGAGAAAATATCCCTTCATTCCTCAACAAAGTTCATCAGATTGTGGTGCGGCTTGTTTAGCTATGATTAGCGAGTATTGGGGTAAACGCTTCAGTCTCAATACTTTACGTAACTTAGCAGCAGTAGACCGTACAGGTGCTTCTTTGGCGGGTTTAGCCAGTGCAGCCCAAGCCTTAGAATACGAAGCGCTACAAGTGCGGGCGAGTTTGACTAAGTTAGAATCACAGGGAATTCCTTGGATTGCTCATTGGCAAGGCAACCATTATATAGTAGTTTGGCAAGTCAAAGGCGATCGCATTTTAATTGCTGATCCGGCGATGGGACAAAAATGGCTGTCGCGTTCCGATTTTGCAGCTAGTTGGACAGGATATGCTCTTTTATTAAACCCTACAGCAGATTTTCACGCCCTCAACAGCGAAAAGCTTTCTTTGAGTCATTACTGGCAGACATTACAGCCTTACCAACAACTAATTCAACATATTATTCTCGTCTCCATAGTTATCCAAATATTTGGGTTAGCGACTCCCTTACTTACTCAGGCTATCCTCGACCAAATATTATTGCTGAAAAATTTTTCCACATTGAATGCTTTTGCACTTGGCTTTTTGTGCTTGGGTGTGTGGCGCATTGTTTTAACAACACAGCGACAATATCTCCTCGACTATTTTGCCAATCGCATCGATATTAATTTAATTGGTGGTTTCGTTAAACATATTTTGCAGCTACCATTGCAGTTTTTTACTTCCCGCCGCGTTGAAGATATTCTCAGCCTTGTGCAAGAAAACCGCAAAATTCAACAATTCCTCACCCGTCGCGCCATCATCGGCATAGTAGATGCTTTGATGATCATTGTCTATCTAGGTGTGATGGTTTATTTCCACCTGCGACTGACTTTGTTGGTGATGTGTGGAATTGTCCCTGTTGTACTTTTGACTTTGGTGGCAAATTCTTTCCTTAAACAAATATCGCGGGAAATTTCGCAAACATCAGCCAGCCAAAATTCTGCCACAGCGGAAATTATAACTGGAATTGTCACAGTCAAAACCGCCGCCGCTGAACGTGCAGTGCAGACATATTGGCAAGAGGGTTTGCTGAAAATGCTCAAAGTGCAGTTACGGGGACAGAAGTTAACCAATGTCTTACAAATGCTGCGGAATTTAATTAGTCACGTTGCAACAACAGTTGTGTTGTGGTGTGGGTTGCAACTGGTGGTTACTGGGGATATGTCACTGGGTAAATTTGTCGCATTCAATATGCTAATTAGTAATGTGACAAATCCTGTGTTGGCCTTGGTGGGTTTATGGGATGAATTACCCGCAGTACTCATGGCGGCAGAGCAAGTTAATCATGTATTAGACTCTCAGCCAGAAGAAAATTTACAGGTAATGCCGACAATTCGCGGTGAAGTGCGGTTTGAGAATGTATTTTTCCGCTATCATCCTCATGATCAGCATCATGTTTTGCAAAATGTCTCTTTTCGGGTGAGACCACGACAAACTATCGGGATTATTGGTCAGAGTGGTTGTGGTAAAAGTACTTTAGTCAATTTGTTGGCTGGTTTATATCGTCCCGAAAGTGGGAAAATTTTAATTGATGGAGTAGATATTGCAGCGGTATCTCCGTCATCGTTACGCAGTCAGATAGGATTTATCGCCCAGGATAATTTTCTGTTTTCGGGAACGATTTTAGAAAATATCACCCTTTACAATCAAGATTTTAACCATGAACAGGCGATCGCCGCCGCTAAATTAGCCGAAGCCCACAGTTTTATCCGTGAACTGCCTTTAGGATATAATACCCCTGTGGGAGAGAGGGGTTTGCGGCTTTCTGGTGGTCAAAGACAAAAAATTGCGATCGCTCGTGCATTGATTACCCACCCGAAAATTTTAATTTTAGACGAAGCCACAAGCGCTCTAGACCCTGAATCTGAGCGTTGTCTGTACCAAAAATTAGCTCGATTAAATCAATATCACACCACTTTTATCATCTCCCATCGTCTTTCAAGTGTGCGCCATACCGACCACATCCTCGTGCTTGACCAAGGTATTTTGGTTGAACAAGGCACACATAAAAAACTTATGGAAACAAAGGGTCTTTACTACTCTCTAGCTAAACTGCAATTACAACTGTAATTTTGCTCATCTTACTTTTCTACCTATACCCAAGTTAGTAGACTCAGAAACCCGACTTCTTTGAGAAGTCGGGTTTCTATGTATTAACTGATATCCCATCCTCTGTAAAGGCAAAATAACAAGGAACAGAACCAGAAAAATCAGCTTATCTGAACTGGATTGATTTATCGTCTGTATGGATTATCCGTTATACCTCGTTACATCTAACATTAAAAATCGACACGATATTAAATTTGTATTTATCCGGATGAAATTTAGATTTTTTTTAAATATTTTTAACAGCGCAAATTACATAAAATTACTTTGTTTTTATTAATGCTATTGAAATTACTAAATTTAGTGATTGTTTATTGGACAAGTTAATGGTAAATTTCTATATGAATTTACACCAAATAAAAGTTTCAAATGAACAATGAATGAGGGGTCAAACCCCTCAGCAAACAGCGAATCCGTGACAATACCAAAAGTTGTAGAATTCAAATAGAGACATCAAGAAAATTCAGTAAATTCAACTGTTAAAGTTTTAATTGAGAAGATGACATTTAGAAAAAAACGTAGTATAAATACTAAAGTAGCTATTGTTTCTTTTGCTCAATGACTTTGATGTTCTCAGTGAGAATAATAGCTTTTCTCCTAACTTTTGCCATGAAAATTAAGGCAAAAGATTATACGATAAAATTATCAGGGCAGTTGATTAAACTAAGTATTTAGAACATGAACAGAGGATAAAACTGCATCTACCACGAGCCAAACCAGATTTTTATAGTCATTGAAATGACATTATGAAAGGTTGAAAAGTAACTAATTACTGGATTAAATACCGTCAACTTTCTACTCAAAGGTCAAGCTCATGGACATCATCATCAGAACACATGCAGTTCTAAGCTCCATACCAGGAATGATACGGCTCTTACAGCAATATTTAGTCATTCCCCACAGGTTTATCGCTAAAACTAAAAATAAATTTAGAGAGTAGTTGTGAAAGTTTGCAACTACAACAGCTATTAATTCAGCATTGACGACTTGTAACACCTAATTTTCTAGTAAAATTAACACTATGAATCACAACATGACTAGCATCAGTAACTTTAATAAAGGTATCAACCCTCAACAATTTGACCAAATTGTTGAGGCAATTCTGGCAGGTAAGTATTCTTGGGCATGTGTGTTAATGCTACGTGTCGCTGGTTATAATCCATTGCATTACATTCCTTATCGCACTTATAACAGATTGCTCAAAGAAAATTCTTCAACAAGTAGAGTGCAGCAACAAGAGCGTGAGACCATAACAATTAAGTCATCATCTACGGATAAGTCTGTAGCGACTAGCTGTTTAGGTAAAATTAAAGACTTAAATTATCTTGAGGTAGTTGGTAAGCAAAAAGCAGAAATTCGTGGTGGGAATATGGAGCAATGCTTAACACAAGAAATTTCCGAATATCAAACCCTGAAATATGAACCAAACAGCGACAACACTCAAGATTTTTCCTTAAATATTTGTGAAACTAATTAAATTGTCTATTGCATTAATAGATATTTCTACAGGATTGAACGAGTAGGGTGGGCATTTTCAGTAAAAGTCTCAATCTACCTAGAATATTTTAGTGAATGCCCACTTGAAAGATATGCAGGTATCTATGTGTTTTCAAAAATCTAATATGAGTTCTGTAGCCTATCATGCGATCGCAACTCTCAGATATGATAGGTTATCAGTCACTCGTTAAACCAGATAAAATGCAATTCTAATTTTACACGCAGCTAATAGCTTGATGTTATTAATTATTCCAATTGATGTAAAAATATCACATTAACTATCTTGATGCCAATCGAATTATCTACCTTTTAGGAAATCTCTCAAGGTGGTTTTTGTGCTTGTATCTCTGGCATTATCAGGTGTAGAGCTTAAAATTGAGAACTGCTATAAAGAGTCAAGGTAGAGAAAAAATTTAATTTCAAAATGTGCCAAAATGGCAAATTTGAACGATCAATATCCTTTAAATTATACATAGAGGTGATTAACCAACATACTCATCAACAATGATAAAATCATTGAATATCTGACTATGAAATACATTTAACTGATTGTTTTTGCTGAAGCAGTCAGTATCCCAAAGAGTACATAACTCTTAAACCAAGATAGACAATCTAACTGTTGCTATTGGTAGTTCTGTTTTCCAGGAAGCCTGAGTAAAAAAGTTAGAGAGGTGGATTCCCCCTATTTCAACTTTACATACCCTCTAGTTAGTTTCTCAATGGTGGGAGAAACTTGATAGAGTCTTCCATACTTCTGTAGTAAGGAAAATAGACAAACTAACAGTTAACGGTTTTTGTTGCTGATAGAGCATATAGCTACTACGCTTTTGTTTTAATGCTCTTAATCCTCGTTCTACCAAACAGGATGATCTCTGCTGTAATAACATCGAATGGATACAGCAACCGCTGGAAGCTAAAAACTTAAATAGCTTCCAGTTTTTTATTTATAAATAAATGGGGAATGGGGAATAGAATAATTTTTATTGCCTTTTGCGAAAAATAACCCTTTTTCTTTACTTTAAGCTGGTTTATCTGTAAAAAACTAAAAAGTATCAATACCCATGAGTGAGTTTGCCAAAGTTTTGATTGAATCGGAGGAAGTTGTTAAATTTCTCAAAAAAGACTTGAAGTTAAAGGAAGTATATCAAAAAATTTTAGCTCACAAAGTCATTTTGCAAACCGCTGAGATTAGAGGTATTACCATCACCCAGGAAGAAATTGAAGCGGAAGCGGAAAATCAGCGCCGGGAAAGACATTTGGAAAGAGCCGCCGATACACTAGAATGGTTAGCAGATCAATTAATTACACCCTCTGATTGGGAAATGGGAATTTGCGATCGCCTATTATCTCACAAACTATCACAAGTATTATTTGCCGATGAAGTAGAGAATTTTTTTACTCAGAATCGCTCAGAATTTGATCAAGTTATTTTGTATCAAATCATCATTGACTCAGCAACTTTAGCACAAGAGTTATACTTTCAAATAGAAGATGGTGAAATCAGCTTTTATCATGCAGCTAGAATTTATGATATTGATATTCATCGTCGGCGTAAATGTGGATATGAAGGTATAGTTTATCGTTGTGCAATTCAACCAGATATAGCCACCGTTGTATTTAGATCATCACCGCAAAAGGTTACAGTACCTTACAAAACAGAGCAAGGTTATCATCTTTTTTTAGTTGAAGAATTTATCCCTGCTGAATTAACAAAAGAAAGATATCAAGAAATTATCCATAAAATGTTTCAGCATTGGTTAAGTACTGAAATACAGTGTTTGCTAAATTCAGAATTACTGAGTGACTCATAGAATACTTACAGAGAATTCTGAATTAAATAAATATTGAGTAGTGACGTGTCAAGGCTTTAACCTAACGCACCGCCATATCAAAAAGTGTGTTAGATACTGAGATTAGATTTTTTTGAACGACTATCTCGAAATAAGCGCTTAACACACTATCAAGGAATTTTATTTTTCCTGAGTGATTAGATAAAATTTCTCTCTATTTATTTTAACACTGATTTATGTGTATTTTTCTGTTATGAAGATACATAGAATAAAGTCTGAAACGCATATTTATAATTAGATATTTTCATCCTATAGATAGATAATTATTGGGTAAATATATTAAAAAAACTAATTTTTGAATTTCTATTTTGTCCGCCAAAATTAATTATTTTATTTTTAAAAAACTTAATTATAAAAATATGGTAAAGATAATATATACTTTATGTGAAGTTCATCTTTTTTTTCATAAAATCTATTGACTATATTTAGAAAAATTCTTAAAAGAATAACAGTTACGCTAACTTAACAAAGTGAGGAACTACCGCTTTTCAGTAAAACGTCTCTTCTAGATAACTTTCCTATACTCATCAGGTAATTTTGTGAAACTAATACCAGCGTTACACCAAACTATAGGAAAGTCTGCCCAATTATTCAGTGTTACTAGTTCATAGTTTATTGTTTTGAGGTGTTTACCAGAAACTGCTGTTCATTGAGGTAAACAACAGCTATGCTGGCTAAATATTTTGTCAGATTTACATACTACTACTGCTCAATTATCTGCGCTCACGCTTTGGAGCGCAGTTTTTAACACAATTTTTCTCTTTGCGTAGAATAGTTGGTGCTAGAAATACTTGTAATTTTATGATTCTAGGACTAACTATTAACACCGAATTTTAGACTGCCAAAACAGATGGAATATGAAAATTCCCCCCGATTCTTTATAAAAATTAGGGGGTAAACATTCAGCGTCTGACAAATTTATCAGACTCCAGAAATCAGAAGTCAGAATTCAAAATTAACAAGGGTTAACTAGTGAAATAATCTCTGCATTATTTAAGAATTCTGACTTGCTAATTAACACTTGACTGTCAACAATAACTGGTAGTAATTATGTCAAACTATTCTAGCCAATATCAAGGTTTGGAAAATTACGATCCGCAAGATAGCAAATTTCTCACACCTTTTCAAAGAAAAGCTTTGTTGAAAAACTTGCAAAGCAATTTACAGCCAGAATATCTCCGGCGAATTGAAATTATGTTGCTGGCAGATATGGGTAAATCTCAAACTCAAATTTGTGAGATTGTTGGTTGTTCTCAAGAAATGGCGCGCTACTGGATTGGCATTGCAGAAGCGGGTTTTGCACATAAATGGAATGAGCGCCCAATAGGTAGACCAAAAATTGTCAATGCTCAATATATCGACAGATTGAAAGAATTGGTAAGTCACAGTCCGCGTGATTATGGCTATGCGTTTACTCACTGGACAGCCCAATGGTTAAGCAAACATTTAGCAAATGAATTGGGTATTTCGATTAGCGATCGCCATGTTAATCGCTTACTCAAACAAATGGGACTTTCGACTAAACCTAAAAGTTCCAAACAAGAAGCAACAGAAGAGACAAAAGATAACAATATTACAATTGGTGACTTAAAAACTCACAGCGAACCGACTTTCCCTTGGTCGTTTAATTTAATGCAGACAAATCAATAGGAGGCAGAGGGCAGGAGGCAGAAGTTTTAATAATCAATCGCTCCTAGCCCCGAATTTTTTTGATTATCGAATTCCCAATAGATGAAGGTGAAAATATGCCATTAGAATTTTCTCAAGAACAGTTAATACAACAAATTATCCAAGCTTTGGGTGAAGCGTTGTCAAGTCAAGATATAGAAAAATGTTTGGCAGGAGTAGAAATTGTCGAACCACCTGTAGCTAAACAATTTTGGCAAGCGACAACAGCAATTCCGGGAATTTATATTATTCTCACAGGTAAAGTGAGACTGCTAGATAGTGTGAATAACTTAATCACCACCCTGACAACTGGGGGATCATTTGGTGAATCAACTTTGTTCCCTGAAGAAGAGTTTTGTTCTTACGTGGCGAGGGCTTCTGTTAATCTCAAACTGTGCTATTTGCCGCAAGCACTGTTGCAAGAGATTTTACAGCAATATCCTAGTATGAGCGATCGCCTGCAAAAACAGGCAGAACTTTGGAATTTGCTGTTGTTATGTTGTCAAAGTGCGCCCATCACTCTGAATGGTTCTGTAGAACAGATGCTTCAGGCTTTATCTTTATTTCGCCGACACAATTTAGAAAGTGGCGCACCCCCAGCTAAATTATTTCACGATACGAGACTCTGGCTATTGCGTCGTGGCAAACTGCTCCACGCCGACGGGCGCATCTTAACATCAGGCAACATTTATATATATCCCCAAGAAGGCAGTTGGCAAGCTACACAACCAACAATTGTCTACAGTCTACATAATACTGATTGGCAAACAGCTGTGGCGCATTGGCCACAATTGGCTGATTTAGCTGATGTTGGGAGGGAAGAAGAAGGCAGGGGGCAGGGGGCAGGGGGCAGAGGAGAAGGAATTTCTCAGTCCCTAGTGCCGCCAAAGCGCAAGAAGCCGCGTCAAGCTTACTTTCCTAACCCGACGGTGAGGGCAACTCATCTGTGGGGACGTTTGACGAAGCGATATCCTTTTTTTGAACAACAAAGCGCCGCAGATTGTGGTGCAGCTTGCTTGGTGATGGTAAGTCGCTATTGGGGTAAGCGTTTGAGTATCAATCGACTGCGAGAGTTAGCTAATGTCAGTCGTGGTGGGGCTTCTTTGCGAGGTTTGACAACCGCCGCCGAGAGTGTTGGTTTTGCGACGCGTCCAGTAAAAGCCAGCTTGGATAAATTAGCACAGCAAACTCTACCTGCGATCGCACATTGGGAAGGTAAACATTATGTTGTCGTCTATGAAATTAGCAAAAAACGCATAATTATTGGTGATCCGGCGATTGGACAACGTAATCTCTCTGTAGGCGAATTCAAAGCAGGTTGGACTGGTTACGCCTTATTATTACAACCTACAACCTTACTCAAAGAAACTGAAGCAGAAAATATTCAATTTTGGCAGTTTTTTGATTTAGTGAAACCTCACTGGCAAGTACTATTGGAGGTTTTTACTGCTTCGGTATTTATTCAACTATTTGGATTAGTTACACCTTTATTTACGCAGTTACTTTTAGACAGAGTAATTGTCCAAGGTAGTACCCTCACTTTAAACGCCGTAGGTTTAGGCTTGCTGATTTTTGGATTGTTTCGCGTTGCTATTAATGGACTACGGCAATATCTTTTAGATCACACAGCCAATCGCATTAGCTTATCTTTATTGGTAGGTTTTATCAAACATACCTTTCGTTTACCTTTGGCATTTTTTGAATCGCGTTACGTCGGTGATATTGTTTCGCGTGTCCAAGAAAATCAAAAAATTCAGCGTTTTCTGACTGGTGAGGCACTATCAATCATCTTAGATTTGCTAACGGTGTTTATTTATGTCGGGTTGATGTTTTGGTATAGCCCATCAATGGCTTTACTCAGCTTATGTATTGTGCCGCCGTTTATGCTGTTGGCACTTGTGGCTACGCCATTTTTAAGGCGCATTAGTCGTGAGGTATTTAATGCCACCGCCAACGAAAATAGTTATTTAATTCAATCTTTAACGGGTATTCGTTCGATTCGTTCAATGGCGATTGAACAAACAGTGCGTTGGCATTGGGAAGAACTGCTGAATAATTTGATTAAAAAAACATTTAGTGGTCAAATTGTCGGGAATCAACTACAAATTTTCAGCGCCACGATTGAATCAGTTGTAAGTACAGGATTACTGTGGTATGGGGCTTGGTTGGTCATTCAAAACCAACTAACCATCGGACAACTTGTAGCTTTTAATATGCTTTTGGGTAATATTATTCGCCCCTTCCAGCGGCTGGTTGTGCTGTGGAATCAAGTGCAGGAAGTGATGATTGCCACTGAACGGATTAATGATATTTTAGAAGCAGAACCAGAAGAAGACTTACAACATCAACCCCGGCAGATTTTACCCAGGCTACAGGGACATATTAAGTTTGAAAATGTCACCTTTCGCTATCGCCCAGACAGTGATATTAATGTCTTAGAAAATCTCAGTTTTGAAATTAAACCTCAGCAAACTGTGGCTGTAGTAGGGCGGAGTGGTTCAGGCAAAACTACCTTATCTAAATTGATTTTGGGGCTATATCTGCCGACAGATGGCAAAGTTTTAATTGACGCTCACGATGTGACTAGTATATCTTTGCGATCGCTGCGTTCTCAAATAGGAGTGGTTGATCAAGACACCTTCTTATTCGGCGGGACAATCCGCGAAAATATCAGCATTGCTCACCCTGAAGCCACCTCAGAAGAGATTATTGACGCGGCGCGTTTAGCAGGAGCCGATGACTTCATCAAACAATTACCAATGGGGTACGAAACTCAAATTGGTGAAGGTGGAGGAATGTTATCTGGCGGACAGCGCCAACGTTTAGCGATCGCTCGTGCATTATTAGGCAATCCGCGTTTATTATTATTAGATGAAGCCACCAGTCACCTTGACGCTGAATCTGAACGCATCATTCAAAATAACCTGACAACCATTCTCAAAGGACGCACCAGTTTAATCATTGCTCATCGCCTGTCCACAGTGCGTCACGCAGACTTAATTCTGGTATTAGATCGGGGGTTATTAGTCGAAAGCGGTACCCACGACGAATTAATTTCCAGAAAAGGTCATTATTTTTATCTCAACCAGCAACAACTGGCGCAAACAAATTGAGCATCTGGGAAATTTGCATAAAAACAGTTAACAGTCAACAGTAAACTGTTGAATTACCTATGCCAAACTCTTATCCCAATTCCTCATCCGTACTAACTCAACAGCAGGATGAACTTCGCCAGTTTGATAACTCTGATGTAGTTGTCGATGACCCAATACAGGTAGCCCAAATCAATGATTGGTATTACGGTACAGAAGAACTTCTAGACGCTTTACCTAAGCTCTGGACGCGTTCAATGCTGTATTTGCTCATCGCCTTTGCAGCCATTGTTATCCCTTGGACAATGCTGACCAAAGTAGACGAAACAGGCTCCGCCAGAGGGCGTTTAGAACCCAAAGGTGCAACGCAAAAATTGGGCGTTCCGGTTACAGGTGCAGTCAAAGCCGTCAATGTCCAAGAAGGCGCAACTGTAAAAGCAGGACAGGTTTTAATGCAGTTAGACTCTGATGTGTTGCAAACAGACTTGCAACAAACACAGACTAAGCTCGAAGGCTCAATCAATCGGCTATCCCAGTTGGAATTACTCAAAAATCAACTGATGTTAGCGATTAACATTCAAGAACAACAAAACCAAGCTCAAGCCTTAGAAAAAGTTGCCCAAGTTAACCAAGCACAACAAAACCTCGATGCCAAAATCAGCAGCTATAACCTGCAAAGATTAGAAAAACTCGCCACTGTTGAACAGGCGAGACAGAAAATTAATTCCACACACATTGACCAAAAATTAGCGCGAAGTCGTTTCAGTCGAGACTTAGCGGAAGTTAACCGCTATCGTCAACTTTTAAACGAAGGTGCGATCGCTCAAGTTAAAGTAGTGGAATTAGAAAAGACTGCCGAAGAAAGTCAACGCTTGCAAGAACAAGCAAGCGCCGAACTCACACAATCAAAATTAAGTTTAAAGGAGGAAGTGAGCCGTTATCAATCCATCATGAGTCAGGCCTGGGCAGATATTCAGCAAGCTAAACTCCGCCTAGAAGAACAGCAAAGTAGCTATCAAGGCGTAGTGCAAGCCGGGAGACTGGCGTTGCTGAAAAGTCAAGAACAACTCAAAGATATGCAGAATCAAATCACTACTCTGCAATCAGAAATCGCCCAAACCAAGAGTCAGATTACCTCATTCAAACTGCAATTACAGCAGCGCGTAGTGCGATCGCCAATTGATGGCACAATCTTTGAATTACCTGTGACAAAACCAGGCCCAGTAGTCGAAGCCGGACAAATCGTCGCGCAAATTGCACCTAAAAATAGTGAATTGATTATCAAAGCCCAAATCCCCAGTCAACAAAGTGGCTTCTTGAAAGTCGGTATGCCTGTCAAAGTTAAATTTGATGCGTATCCTTTCCAAGATTATGGAGTTGTGCAAGGGCGCGTCCATTGGATTTCACCTAGCTCGAAAGTCCAAACTGATAGCGAAGGCAAAGCCACTATCGAAACTTATGAATTGGATATTGTTTTAGATAAAAATTATATCCAAGCAGGTGATAAAAGCATTGTCTTAACACCTGGTCAAACAGCAAATGCTGAAGTAATTATTCGTCAGCGTCGTGTCATTGACTTTATCTTAGATCCATTTAAGAAATTGCAAAAAGGCGGACTAGAACTGTAATTATTATTTCTGCTTAGTTTTGAAACATAATCATGTATCTTGATTTTTCATAGGGTAGGCTTTTATAGTCTGCCCTGATTTTACTTTTAATTTTATTCATGATACTTAGATGCAATCTGAAATTTTATGTCTAACAAAACATATTAATTATTCAACGAAACTTCCACTAGATAGAGATAAGAAAAACTCTCTCAAGCCAACATATATAAACATGCGGCTCACTTCGATACTGACTACAAAACACTAATCAGAATTAGTGGAGGGGAATAATTATGTCCAAGCCGTTAAATATTGCTATTGAAGACATTATTTACTACATCAAACTCTCTTGCCAGATGCCTAGTATATTGAATGCGATCGCCACACAAAAAATTATGGCGGAGACAGTTGAAAAAGTCGGCATTATCATCGAACTAGAAGAACTACAACAAGCCGCAGATAATTTACGTTTTGCTAACAAACTCCTGAGAGCAGAAGACACTTGGGACTGGCTAGAAAAACATCATCTTTCGCTAGATGATTTTGAAGAAATAGCTAAAACTAACATCTTATCTACTAAATTAGCCAAGCATTTATTTGCTGAGAAAGTTGAACCATATTTTTATGCTCGGCAATTTGAATATTATGGAGCCGCTACTTATGAAGTTATCTTAGATGATGAAGACTTGGCTTTAGAGCTATTTTATGCTTTGCAAGAAGGCGAAATTAGTTTTCAAGAAATTGCCCGTCAATACATCGAAAATCCCGAAATTCGTCGCGCTGGTGGCTATCAAGGAATCCGCCACCGTGCCGACTTTAGACCAGAGATTGCCGCAGCCGTTTTTGCTGCTACTCCACCGCAAATTCTTAAACCAATTGTCACACCTAAAGGAGTACATATAATTGCGGTTGAGGAAATCATTAAACCAGAATTAAACGAGCAATTACATCTGCAAATTATGGGAGACTTTTTTAATAATTGGTTACAACAACAAATTGCCAATTTAGAAATTGTGACAAAACTACCCAATAATTCTTTATCATCACAAAATTTACCCAAACCTGCTTAATTAACACTTTTGGAGTTTGCCAGCATATTGCAGGAATATGACAATTTATTCGCCAGATTCTGAATACTAATTGAGTGAGATATACGGCATTATCAACTTGCGGCTTCCGCGTTAAAGAGAATAACTCATTGAGAAACTAACAACATAACCAAATGGAGAATAGGGAACTCGAATCCCTGACCTCTGCGGTGCGATCGCAGCGCTCTACCAACTGAGCTAATTCCCCCTAGAATAGTATTGAGTGCTGAGTTAAGAAGATATCACATTCAATCAACGCTCTACCACTATATGAGATTTTAACACTCACTTACGCTTGGCTGCGGTTCTTTGCCAGAAAACACATTTTGGACTCGTTCGAGTTCTAAGTCACTCAGATAGTCTACAGTCCAGTTACAACAGCGCTGAAGCATGTGGAAAGGGTAGGTATTCGCTACACCGACAACCTTCATCTGTGATTGTTTGGCTGCTTGGATACCTGCGAAGGTATCTTCAATTGCTAAACATTCTTGCGGTTGCAGATTTAATTCGGGATATTTTTGGTTAAAGCGTTCAACTGCTAAAAGATAACCCTCTGGGTGGGGTTTACTTGTGGTGATATCGTCACCTGCGACAATCACTTTAAAATATTCTGTTAGTTTGGTGCGTTGGAGTACAAATTCTATTTCTTTGCTGAGTGCGCCACTGACTAAGCCTAAATTGATATTTTGCGAACGCACCTGATATATTAAATCTTCTACACCTGCATATATGGGCAGTTTTTCTAATTTTTCCAATTCTAGCAAGTATGCTTCAGCTTTGCGGCTAAGTAGTTGATTGAGAGACTCTTCTGTTAAAACTCTACCGCGATTTGCCAGCAGTTCTTGAAAACAAGCGCGATCGCTCCTTCCCAAACAAGTCTGACGTTCTTGCAGTTTTTGGGGTTGGAGATTTTCTTGAATGAGAATCTCATCTATTAGTTGCAGGTGGATATGCTCATCGTTAATGATGACACCATTAAAATCAAACAGTATTGCCTTTACACTCATGCTGTTATGCCAAAAACTGGAGATCCGAAACCCTCCAAATCATTATTATCTATTGTGCTGTCTATTGATCCCTCACTATATAGCGGTAGTCAGAATGTTAGGACAATTTGAAAGCTTGAAAGCCAGGAATAGTAAAACTTTTTCTCCGGCCTCTCCGCAGTCGCTACAACGGGGGGAACTCCCGCAACGCGCTGCTCTCTGCCCCCTGCCTCCTGGTGACTTTTTGCTCTAGATAGTTGAAATTGTGCAAGCATTTATGCTTAAAATTGCTGAATAGGTCAATCAAGCTTGAAAAAAGGCCAAGATGACCATTTGCAGGACGCACCCAAGCTATGCTGACTGATATATTGCCTTTCTCTTTTGAAGTAGATACTGTTGCGATCGCTGGCGCTAGTCTGTGGTCTTTAGCGCTGTACTTAGGTTTTTTCCCGTGTAGTGAATGGGTAATTGAGCAATTAAACCGTTGGTTTAACTTTGCCGAGCGATCGCTTTATATTAGCCAGACTGAATTTGAGAAGACTCGCAAAGCCAGAGAATCCCAAAACGCTTTTTATGCCTCATTATTTAGCATCCTACCATTTTTAGCGATAGGTACTTTATTGAACTGGGGCGTAGAAATCAGTTTAGGTCGCAGTTGGGCAGTTAGTATGGGGATACTTGCCTGTATTGGTTCTGGCATTTATGAACTGGGGCGACGAGATGGTCAATCTTCAGATTAAGGAAGATTCAGAGAGAAAAGAATTTCTGGCGTTGCTAAAAAGCTTAATTCATCCCTCATTTATACGCCGAATTTCTTTTTGAGCTTTTCGGCTGAGTAAGAATTATGTATGTGCATTAAGACCTGGTTAATGCCAAAAATTAGGTTAGTTTATTACAATATTGAGGAAAGCAATTTCTTAAAAAGAAAATTATGAAAAAAGCTTTATTGAGCTTGACATTATTGTTAGTGAGTTTTTGTGCCATACCATCTGTAACTGCTTTATCAGATCGTTGTTTAATTCAAAATCAACGTAGTAACATTCCTCCAGAAATACTCAAAAAATTCTTTCCTGAAGAAAATAATCGTTTGAATATATTTCAAAAACGTCCACTAATTTCAGCTTCAGAGCAGGAGATTAGACAAGCTGCCGTTAACTATACCCTTGCTCATTCTTGTCAATACAAGATTATAAGCGGCACTCCTGAAGCAATTTTTGACCGTCCAATCAAAGCTGCTGAAATTCCTGCTACTGGTTTCGGGGAGTTTGACTTTAGCGGTGAAGAGCCACCAATGATGTTAGTAGTAGTTAAAGGAAACTTTGACCTTAGTGGTTCTATCTCTCCTTCACATCCTCGTCGTTTAACAAAGTACACTGCGTATATTTTTGACCTCCAGGCTGGTACACCGATTTTTTCGGCAGTTGGACTAACTGGAGAGTATTTCCGTAATGCCCTTAGTGACCCAACTTTACCAGATGATTTAGAATCTGTTGGTCTTTAATTTTTACCTAATTTCCTCACAAACAATCTGCGCTATTTTTTGCGCTGCACCGCTTTCACCACGAACGCGTCTAAGATTAGTACGCATTTCTTCTAATTTTTCTGGGTGCGCTAACAAGTCTAATACCATTTCACCAATTTCTTGCGGTTGCAATTGACCTACAAGTTCTGGGACTATTTCTGATTGCGCCCAGATATTTGGCCATGCTAATAAACCCTTGCGTCGCAGAAATAGCCAGTTAATTAATTTGGCAAATGTTGTCCCCACTCCTGGCAAATTTGCGAATAATCCTGGTAGACCATCCCAAGAACGCATAGCATCAAGCTGTTGAGTTGGTAGTAACACAATCATCGGTACGCCTAAAGATCCAAGTTCGGCTGTGTTTGCGCCGACTGTCGTTAAGCAGATACTACATTGCGATAAGATACTATATGCAGGATTTTCTTGATGTAGTTCGATGTTTAATCCTTGCTCTGTTTTCAGTAACGGGTACTCATGATTTTGTTCTGGCATCACTAAAGAAGCACCAGAGAATTTAAAAGTTTGGGTAAAAGGGTTTTTCTGCGGGTCAGCAAAGCTGACTAAGGTTGGTAAATCCAAAGTTGGCGCTACGGGAATGACAAACTTGATTTGCGGTTGTTTGGAGTGGATGTATTCAGCAATAGCTAAAGTTAAGGGGATTCCTTGGGTGAGTTTTGCCGCTTTTGAACCGGGGAGAATGCCTATAAGTGCGGTTAGCAGTAGCGGGGCGTTCAGCCCGTGCTGAGTGGGGAGTGCTGAGTTTTGGGCTTCTAGCATTAAGTCGCCGACAACTGTAAATTTATGAGCGTATTTTTGGGAAACTTTTTCAGCGACTTTTGGTTTCATTACAGCAAAGCGATTGATTAAGTTATGCCAGCGGGCTTCCCATTCGGCGTAAACCACGGTGCGATATCCGAGTTTTTTGCCAATGATTACTGGGAAAATTTGATCGCCACCCAGGAAAACTACAACGCCATTATTTCTCCAATCCCAATTTTCAGAGGTTTTTCCCCAAAGTAAAAATTGCCAAAAATGTTCTGATTCCTGAACTCTATCAACTTCTGGGTAAGAAAGAGCGATCGCCGCTTCTTTACCACTAGCATTTGGGCAAGGTGATAATACTACAGAAATTCTGACTAAAGAACGGTCATCTCCCAGTCTTTCGCGTAATGCTTGGACAACTGGACGCACCCAAGTTGTGATTTCTCCAGGGCCATTGGAGAGAATGAGAATATCTACTGGAGTCATGAGTTATGGCAAAAGGCAAAAGGCAAAAGTAAGAATTGTTTTTAATATTAGTGGTATACGTGCGTGTAATTTTCTACTTCAACTAACTAGATGGTAGTGGTTGCTGATTTTCTAGGGTTTGGCTACCAAATGTGCGGGGTATTTGTACGGCCAATACTGTTAAATTAACTGCCATATAAGCTACCAGCGACATCCAAAGTATTTGGTTATTGTGAAGATAGGAGGCTGTAATTGCTACAGGCAAAAAGCCCAATCCAAAGGCAATTAAGACTGCATTACGTAGAGTTGCACCTTCTTTTAAGCCAATGAAATAACCTTCCAACATAAAGGCAATGGCGGTTAATCCTAGTAGTGGCAGCAACCAAATTGTATAAGTACTAATATGTTTGTTAACTTCAGCGTGATTAGTTAACAGCCCAAATACTGCATCAGGAAACAGTACAGACACGGCGGCAAAACCTAATGCAATTACCAAACTAGTTAATATCGAGACAGTCAGTAGTGGACTCATCTGTTCTTTAGCACCTTTGCTATAAAAGTTTCCAGTGAGTGTTTGAGTTGTCATCCCCACACCTTGGACTGTGAACTGACTTAGCAAAGCAATCTGTAATAACAATCCATTCTCTGCTAATATTTCTGTTCCCATTGCTGCGCTCAAGTTGGTGAAGATGGCATAAGTAGAAATCAGAACGACAAAGCGGATGAGAATGTTACTTTTGAGCGCCACCGTATCTTTAAGAGCTACCCAATCAAATACTTCTTGTAAAGCAGCGGGTAATGTTTGCCAGGGAATAGTAAAGCAGGCATATATCATACCCGTTACGAGCGCCAGATATTGACTAATGGCTGTGGCTAGTCCGGCTCCCATACTTTCCCAACCCCACAGTGAAATCATCAAATAGTCCAGTACCACATTAGAACCATTACCAATTACAGACATGAGCAAGACTACGCTATTCTTTTCTTGCCCCATAAACCAGCCAATTAAGACAAAATTCAGCAACACGGCTGGCGCTCCCCAAATTCTGGCTTGGAAATAATCAGCCCCAGCGATTTCAATTTCTGGGGAACCGCTGAGAATTGTAAAGCCAAGTTTTTGTAATGGGTATTGTAACAACAGAATTAATAAGCCAATTCCCAAAGCAATTAAGCCACTGCGTATCCCTGCTAAGAGTACGGCTTTGTGGTCATCGAGTCCCACAGCTTGTGCAGTCAGCGCATTCACACTAGAACGCAGAAATTTCAATACCCGATAAAGGTAGTCAAAAATAATCGTTGCTAAAATCACTCCCGCCAAATGGCGGATATCTGCCAAGTGTCCCAAAAAGGCAATATCCACCAAACCTGCTAGGGGAACCATCATGTTGGATAGCATACTAATGCTGGCCAATTTGTAAAAGCGAGGCAAGAAGTTGTACTTGGGTGATACCGCAATTGTCATAGATTGTTGTCTGTACTGGAATTTATCTTCCAGTCTGAACTATTTCATGGGGAAATGACATACGGTAATCCGATTTGATTTGTGAAAATCGTACTTGTTTAGATACCCGAATTCTGAAAGAAGTCGGGTATCTTGAGCTTGTGTAATTTCTAATTTAATTTCCTTGTAATTGTGCATTCAAGGCTTTGGAAATGCGATCGCGTGTTTCGAGAATATGAGCTTTGCTATATTCATCGTTAGAACTGACTTGAGCCAGTTTTTCATCTAATTGCTTGAGTTTGTACCAAGCTAAAGTCCGCGCATCTTCTGGGACGGATTCTTTACGCAACACCATGCCAATGAGAAGATCCAGGTATTCTCGCTGCAAACCTCGCCGCATACTGGAGATTTGCAAAGCTGACTTTTGAGGTTTGATTACTTCTGTCCAAATGCCTGATTGGAGTGTGTCAAATAATTCTGGCAGTGTCAGTGCTTGCCCTGATTGGGCTTTGAGTTCTAAATCTTTGAGACGGTTGAGGCGATCGCCTGAGAGTAAATCGCGCAACACTGCACTCTGCAAGAACAAAACCAACTCGTGAATTGGATAATCTAAACGTCCCACGCGGGGATAGCTGCCCCAGTGCCGCCAACGAGAAGGTGCTAATTTATTCAATAAATCTGGGGAAAATTTTAAGGCATCTTCCGCAAACACATATTTTTGCAGAGTTTTTAAAGCTTGGCGTTGTTCTTCTACGGGGACTGGTTGAAATGGTAAACGATTTTGTCCGCCCTGTTTACTAGAGTCAACATCACCACCTTTGATGCGGTAAAAAGACTGTCCGCCAATATATTTACTCACATAATAAATTTGCTGGAAATAATTACCCAGAACCGTACTAAAGCGTTCACTAACATCGCTGTAGCTTTCCCCGGCTGTGGGATAACCTTTGTTCAGACGATCCCACATCACCCGTGAATTATCTAATTGCCATTGGGAATAAACCAGCACGTTGTTACTATTGTCCCAAGCATCGGCTGTGGGATCGAGATCGTAAACATCCTCGTCTGTGGAATAACTTAACTCTGGCTTATAAGATTGGTTGGCAATTTCCTGCAACAATGGTTTTTCGGCAATGGGAGATGTCGCCTGGGTGGAGATATAACCATATTGAATTGCCCAATCATCATAAGCCCCCACCGCATTCGGAAAATAATCGCCCTGCTTTGTGCCTTGGGGTGCAATATTTGGGGGAATGTAATCCATTACAGAAGCAGTCAAACCTTTATTGTGGGTGACATCTTTATTGTTCATCTCCTGGGGTGGCAATAAAGTACTACCCCGGAAGTTATGCCGCAAACCAAGGGTATGACCGACTTCGTGGGCAATAATTAACCGTAAATATTGATTAATATATTCTTTTACTTGGTCTTGGCTGGGTGTAGTGTCTTTTAACAGTGTCATTGCCAAGGAACCAAAGGCAAATTGATTAGCGGCTTCCATGCCATAACACAAGTCATACTCCCCAGCTAGTTTGGATAAGTTTCGCAATAACCCGTTTTGTTCTGGCTGGGGAGAATTTTGGTCTTTGGCTGCTTCCCCGCCGCAAAGAAAGCGATTTTGCATCCATGCTGATAGGGAGGTGCGATTTTGCTTGGCGTTAGGTTGGACAATTTTGCGATACTCACTTTTCAACGCACGCACAAAACTCGCATCAACTAAAATGTCTGCATCTAAAATTTCTCCGGTGAGGGGGTTAACGCGGGATGGCCCCATTGCAAAATAACCATCAACTGTGTTTATCCAGCGAATTGTGTTGTAGCGAATATCCGCCGGATCCCAGGTGGCGTTATCTGGCATTTGTTTGGCTTCAATCGCATCTTTAAATCCGGCTTTGAGGAAGGCTTTGTTCCACATTAAGATGCCTTCTTTGATAGCATCACGATATTCTAAAGGAACTGCATTATCAATCCAGAAAACAATTGGTTTTTTGGGACGGGAAATAGCAGCTTTGGGGTCTGCTTTTTCTAAATTCCAGCGATTGATATAACGAACAAAGGGATCTCCACTATCTTTAGTTAAGTCTTGGTAAGCGGTGATGAAATAACCCACTCGTTCGTCGGCTAGACGTGGGCGGTAATTATTATTGGGTAATTGTGAAAGACTGTAGTGGACGCGTAAAGTAAAGCCCCGGTCGTCAGCGAGGGAGGCGAAACTCATCTGTTGATTATCTCGATTTTTAATACTACCACTAGAAAAATTTAAGACCGATTCAATTTCGACGTTATGGGGAAAAGCTTTCGCGTCACCGAAGTATGATTGGTCTGCGGTGGCTGTCACACCTAAATTTGCAGATAATCCGGCTAAGTCGGAAAGGAGTAAATCGCTGAGGTCAACGAGGATAGTTTTGCGTTGGGGATGAACACTTTTGATCGGTAACATATAGAGAATTGAATCGCTAAATGACCGGGCAAGCGATCGCGCTTGTGGATCTCCATCCCGCGTGCGAAAATTAACGTTACGGACAACAAAGTGTAATTTGTCGCCTACCCGCTGCCAATAAAACAAAAAATCTTGCAAAGGTATACCGCTATAAATACCTCGTTCGCCAATTCCCGATTCTAATGTGGCAGTTGCTAAATAATTATTATTTAACTGTTCTGGTTTAATTTCTAGGTAAACTTTATTCTTTTTAGAATTGCGATAGAGGGTAAATAGTCCCTCTTTTTTTTCAGCATCTTTAATTACTTCATCAAATGCTTCTAAATCATCTTTAGCTATAGGTTTCGCTGGCGTATTTGGCTTTTTCTCCGGCTTATTGCTGGGTTTACCCACTTCTAAAAATGGTTGTTTTTCTGATTGCTTGATATTTTTGACAACCCAAATAAACGGCTGACTTTGAACTTGTTTATCTTGATTAATTACCCAAACTTGCGGCGATGGTAATTTTTTCCAGGCAGGTGCTTGACTATTTTTGCTGCTTCTAACTTGTGCAATCTGGTTAATATCTAAAGCTTTATTGTCTTTGTTAGTCCTTAGCGACTCAGCATTAGCAGTTCCTATTCCTAATAATAAACCTTGCAACAAAATTACATAAAAAGTTACTTTATTCATTCACTTTAGCCCTGATAAAGATTAAGAGTTAATTTTTAATTTTTACCAATAAAATTTTTGGCTGCCATCAGTAGAAGCAACCTAAAAATTCCTGAAGTTGTCTGATATTCTCTGGCAGACTTTTGGCTTCAGTTTTGAGAGATATTATGCAGTTGTGTATTATTTTTGCTCACAATTCCTTAGCGAATAAATAGTAAGTATGATTGTGTCACCCGCTGAGTAAAGATAATGGTAAAAAATACACAATTTCGGCAAAAACTTTTAAAAAAATATAAATTTCCTGATAAATAATTAACTTTGAAAGCTAAAATTTAAGTCTATCCTCAATATATAGTTCCTCACTGTCAGAAATTTAGCTGTTACTCAGTACTTTCGTCAATAAGATATACATACTACTTTATACTTCTATCTTTTGGCATCTCAAAACTAGACTCGACAATCAAAAATTAATCAATTTTTAAGATAAAGATTGGTCAATGGTCATAAAAGATACAATAACTGGTAATAAATGTTAATTATTGCTGGTGTTGTAGCGAAAGAGATTTTCTAGCGTGCATAAACAGCCAGAGCTTTGATACCATAGCTGCATGTCACTACATCAAAACTCTGGCCGCTGGCGTTTAGGGCTGGCATTATCTCTATTAACTGTTTTCTTGTGGGGAATTTTACCAATTGCGTTGGCGGTAATCTTGCAAGCGCTTGATGTCTATACGGTGATTTGGTTTCGCTTTTTGGTATCGTTTATACTACTGAGTGTATATTTAGGGGTGCGTGGTGAGTTACCAAAGTTAAAACAATTACCTGCCGTTGCTTGGAAGTTGTTAGCGATCGCTACACTGATGTTAGGAGCTAATTATTTCTTTTTCATGCAGGGTTTAGCGTTGACATCTCCTGCAAATGCAGAAGTACTGATTCAATTAGCAACTTTGTTATTAGGCTTTGGTGGGTTAGTTATTTTTCACGAACGTTACACACTCCGTCAATGGGTTGGTGTGGGTGTGCTGATTTGTGGGTATGTGATATTTTTTCGTGACCAACTCAGCAACTTAATTACCGCACATGGCACATATATTTTTGGTAGTGGTTTGGTAGCCGTAGGTGCATCTGTTTGGGCTATTTACGCTTTAGCACAAAAGCAGTTGTTACAATCTTTATCGTCGTCTAATATCATGATGCTAATTTATGGAGGTGCGGCTTTATTATTTACACCTTTAGCAAGACCAGACACTATTTTAAAACTGAATCATTTGCAATTGGGGATGTTAATTTTTTGTGCTTTAAATACGTTAATTGCTTATGGTGCTTTTGCAGAATCATTAGAACATTGGGAAGCATCCCGCGTCAGTGCGGTGCTAACTTTAGCACCAATTGTGACATTAATATCTGTTGAGTTAGTAGCAATATTAGTACCTACCTTAATCCCTGCCGAAAATATTACAATTACTGGGATAATTGGAGCTATTTTAGTAGTAGCTGGTTCGATGGCGATCGCTTTGGGTAAAAAAAAGTGAATTGCCAATGCTGGCAATATTGATTTTAATTACAACCCATTACCAATTAAAATAAACGGCGACCAGTAATAAGGGTGAGAATAATCACTTGTTGTAGTAGCAGGTTTACTACGTAGTAAACTTAATTGTGCTTGGCGTAAGGCTTCAGCTTTTGTGGGTTGATTTTTATTAGCGAGATTCGTGTAAAATTGCTGCATAAGTACACTGGTGCTGCGATCGTCAACTAACCAAAGAGAAGCTATTACTGATTTTGCACCTCGATTCAGAAAAGAATATGCAACACTCGCAATTTCTACCCCATCTTGACGAGATCCGGCAAGGGCTGTTTGACAAGCAGATAAAACCACTAAATGAATATTGTTTAACCCTGTTAAAGTTTGAATTTGGGGAATCGCCAGTTTTTCGCCATTTCCTAACAACAAATACGAAGCATCTTTGCTATCAGGAACAAATTCACCATGCGTAGCAAGGTGTAAAATTTTATTACCTGTGAGATTGTCTCGTAAATTCCGAAAATCAAAAGCATTATTGAGAAACTCTTTCCCTGGATATATACCTTGTTGATTATTCTTAGTTTTCACAATTGCATTCAACTCTGTAGGGACATTTTCTAGGGCGGGGAAATCACCTACCGCTTGCGAAACTCCCATTGCTAAAACTGAAGTATTTTGTGTCCCTGCGGGTAAAGTAGTAGAAGTATCTGTTAAGTCTGCGGATAAAACATTGTAGACAGTGTAATTCTCAATTAAATATTGCTTTCCGTCAAACAAAGTACTCATAGGGACATAACGTGTTACCCTATCAAGCGCAAACACGAGATTTTTTACTTTATTTTCTTTTAGTTCTGGTTCTAATGGTTTAATCAACCAGGAATAAAGTTTTTGACTAACTGACTGAATCTGCGAAATATCTTTAGCAGCACAATCAATATTTTGACATCGTCCGATTAACCGCCGAAATTCCTGGACTGTATTTCCTAATTCTTCTCGTCCAATTTTGACTTCAAACTTTTTAGCAGCATCACCAGAATACAGTAATAGCCAAAGTTTATCTTCTAGCACTAAGGGGTAAATCATCACTGTACCCGGTTGTGATTTGACTATTTCTAAAACTTTCGGACTGTCAGGACGAAATGCACCAGGATCTTTTGCTAAACGTTCTCTAATTTCTGTGTCGATTTTATTTAATTCTTGATTAAACTCAGCAACTAAGTTTGTTAGTTTATCGTTTAGTTTAGTTTTATCTTTACAGTTAGTTTGTTCGCACTCACTAATTTGTTTTGCTAAAGCAATAATTGATTGATTGGGTGCAGCAATTTTTGTTTCTTCCGGATTTAAAGTAACTTTTGGTTTGTCTGTTGGCGAAATGTTAGTAGTGGCAAAATCTTTGATTTCTTGAATCTTCAAAAGTTCTAAAATTTGTGTTGCTTCTTTTTCTCTACCTTGAGATAGTAATAAATTTGCCAGTTGACGATAAATATCAGAGGTGGTTACTTTGCCAAAATCAATCTTTGTTTGCAAAAAAGAAGCTTGTAACTGTGGTGGTAATCCTTCAATATTACGGCGGATTTGTTCAATCCCATTAATAGCTTGTTTGTAGTAAGTAATTGCTACATTTGGTTGATTTAAATCAGCGTAAGTACGACCTAAACCAGCATAAATACCCCAAGCACTACCTGTAATTTCTGTAGGAGTAGGAATTGTTAACGCCTGTTGATAGGCTGTAATTGCTTGCTGTTTTCTACCAAACTGACGATGTAAATCACCTAAAACATTGAGTGCATCTTTTTCATAAACTGGGTTCTGCACTTTTCTCGCAAATGCTAAAACTGTTTGTATTTCCGCAATTGCTTGCTTTTCATTACCCAATTCACCGTAGGCTAGGCTTAATGTCCGATGTGGTATTATCTCCCAAGCTGGTTTTTTAGTTTGTTTTAAAATAGCTAAACTTTGTTGGGCAAAGTCTACAGTTTTTCGGGCTTCTCCGGTATTGTAGTAATTACCTGCGATCGCCAATAAAGCAAATGCTTCTCCATTACGATTTTTTAGTTGTCGCTGTTTGGCTACGAGTTGCTGATAAAACTCATTGCTTTTTTGATACGCACCCAAATTACTGTAAATATCACCAAGACTTGCTAATGATAATACTTCAGATGTAGGGCTTTTGATGTATTGAGCAATTTGTAAACTTTGCTGAGATAATTCTAAAGCTTTGGGATAATCTTTGAGATTTCTGTAAACATTCCCCAGATAAGCCAGTGCTTGAGACTCTAAAGGACGTTCTTTAATTTCTTTTGTAATTGCTAAACTTTGCTCTGCTAATTCCTTACTTTTTTGATAATTACCAATGTTGGTATAAACACTACTTAAATCAAGTAACCCTTGGGCTTCTAGAGGACGATTGTTAGATTTTTTTGCAGATAACAATCCTGGTTCTGCTACAGCAATGACTTTGTTATATTCTCCCAATGAATCATAGGCTTGACTCAGGTTAAGTGAAGCAACTGCTACACCTAAGAAATTTTGAGATTTTTGGGCTATGAGCAAACTTTTTTGAGCTAATTGTATTGCTTGCTCATATTCTCCTTTTATAATGTATGCTTTACTGAGTCTTGCTAAAGGTATCATTTCCAATTCGGGTGCTTTTAATTGTCTGGCTATTGTTAATGCTTGATTTGCTACTTCAATAGCTTTTTGTGTATCTCCTAATAAAATATAAATATTACTTAAACTACTCAAAGCTATGATTTCATAAGTACGTTGGTTAGTTTTTTGAAAAATTTCTAATTGTTGTTGACTGAGTTCTAAGGCTTTTTGATAATTACCTTGTTTTTGATAACTATCACTCATGACATTTAAAGCATCCGCTTCTAATTTCGGGTTTTGCAAGCGTTTAGCAATTACCAACATTTGTTGTGCTAACTCAATAGCAGAGTTATAATTTCCCTGGCGTATGTAAATTCCACTAAGTTGCTTTAAAGCATTTGCTTCTAGTTGAGGTTCTGTAAATTGGCGAGTAATAATTAATGCTTTCTGAGTTAATTCCAGGGCTTTAGGTAAGTCTTGTAAATACTGATATAAATAACCTAAATCAATTAGTGCATCAGCCTCTAAACTTGGTTGACGAAGATTTTGAACTACACTTAGGCGTTGTTTAGCAAAATCTAAGGCTTGTTCGTATTTTCCCAGATTAAGATGAATCAAACTCAAGCCTTGTAGCGCATTCGCTGGAAACCTAAGAGCAGAATCTTGCTTGATAGGTGGTAATTCAGCAATTTTGATGGTTTGAGCTTTAAATAAAGCTTGTTGACAAGCATCTATGGCTTTTTGATACTCTGCTAAGACATTGTATTCACTGCAAATAGTTATTAACGTACTAACTTCGCTAGTGGTATCTTTCTGTTCTCTAGCAATTTCTACTTGACGTTTCCTTATCTCAATTGTTTTGCGAGTTTCTCCCTGGTTATTATAAATTTCTGCTAGTACAGACAGATAAGCATTTTCTGTATCTATTGCTTTGAGTTGTTGAGCAATCTTAATAGCTTGCTGTAATAACCCTATGGCTTTTTGATTCTCTCCTAAATATTGATAAGCACTTCCTAATGCTCCTAATGCACTTGCTTCTTCTTCAGCCTGATTCAGTTTTTTAGCAAGAATTAAGGCTTCTTCAGCAAACTTAATTAGTTGAGTAGATACTTCTTTAACTTGAGAATTTAATCCTCTGAAATTAGCATTAGATGCTACTAATTGATATTGATAAATGATTGAGTTTAAGGTTCTAAGTTGGAAAATTTTATCTTTAATTTCGCGGTTAACTGCTAATGATTGAAGGTAGAAATCTAAAGCTCGCTCATTTTGATTCTGCTGAGTATAATTCAGCCCAATCACATAAAGAGTTCTAGCTTCAAATGCACGATTGCCAACTTCGCGGCTGATAGCTAAAGCTTTGTCGAAAAACTCTAAAGCGCGATTAATATTGGACATATTATCGTAAACTATACCTATTCTAAATAGTGTATATTCTTCTTGAAATTTATCTCCTAAATCTCGATGTATTTTTAATGCTTGCTGTAAAAAATCCAAACCTTTTGCTTCTTGTTTTAAATAAGAATAAGTGTAGCCAATTCGGCTGAGAGTAACACCTTCTCCGGCTTTATCTTTTACTTCACGGCGAATTACCAAAGCTTGTTGTAATATTTTAAATGATTGCTCATACTGATTTAAATTGAAGTAAATCCCGCCGATATTATCTAGAGTTTCTCCTTCACCTATACGGTCTTTAACTGATTGGCGAATTACTAAAGCTTGTTGCAAAGTTTCTAATGCTTTATTGTATTGAAATGACAAGTTATAAACTTGTCCTAAATTGTTTAGCGTTTGCCCAATTCCCTGTTTATCATCCAGTTGACGATAAATATTTAAGGCTTGTTCATAGGTTTTTATCGCATCCTCATAATATCCACGTCGATACTGTTGTACGCCTTTTTGATAGAGTTTATCTGCTTCTGCTTTGCGGTTAGGTTGAGTAACTGTTTGTGCTAATGTCTCTTTGATTAACAGATGATTTGCTGAGATGGCTACAGTACAAAACAGGGAAAGTATGAGGGTAATGCTTTGTAGATGGTGACGCATTTAACTGATGTTTTGCATGTTATTAGACAGAAATACAATACGTAAGTATAGTTTTATAAAAAAAACAGCCATTTTTAACAATTCGCAAGAAAGGAGAAGCCCAGCTTCTGATAAGACTGGGCTTTTAGGTTTTTTAGTAATCCAAACGATCGCCCTACACTAAAACACAAGAGCGATCGCACCTTAATTAAGCAGGGATAAACTTTAACGACACGCCATTCATACAATAACGCTGACCTGTGGGTGCAGGGCCATCAGCAAATACATGGCCTAAATGTCCACCACAACGGCGACAATGAACTTCTGTACGCGTCATGAACAACGACCGATCTACAGTAGTAGCGATCGCACCTTCAATTGGTTTAAAGAAACTGGGCCAGCCAGTACCACTGTTAAATTTGGTATCAGATTTAAACAGTGGTAATTCACAAGCCGCACACACATAAGTACCTTGTGCATACTCCTTATCAAGCGGGCTGGTGAAAGCGCGTTCGGTTCCATGTTTACGCAAAACATAAAACTGTTCTTTTGTTAATATCTTGCTCCATTCATCTTCAGATTTGGTAACTTCAAACTCAGTATTAGAACTTGCCACGATTTCTCCCCTTGGATTAATAAACTGTGATAATAAGGCTGCACCTGTTAATACGGCACCGGCCTCTAAAAAATAGCGTTTTTTCATATAGCAATTACCAATCAAATTAGGTATATATTCCCCAGCCTTTAATCTCTGACATTAAAGAAAATGTACACTACTAAAATGAGAAACGCTATATATCTATTATGAGTTTTTGCTTAATTGCATTTCAAGATATGAGGAATCTGGTTTGATTACTGAACATACTTGTGTAGGTCAGAAACAGAATAGCACGTTTTGTGGTGGTGACTTATTATTTTACTTAAAAAAGCACCCACCTAATGATAGATATTTTAAATTAAGATGTCGCCCCGTTAGTCGGAGGACAGATAGTGCTGCACTTTTTATAATCAGGACAAAGCTGGGAACCGGAGGTAATTAGAGTGTGAATCTACAAATCTATGAATTAAAAGAAACTGCGACTCAATTACTAGTCGCTATGCTATCTAACCCCCACATTTACCCATGTTTAGGTAAGTGGTCTTTTACTGCATCTGGTAATTAATCAATTTGTTGATAGGGCATAAAATTATTACCCCGCTATTTTAAATGGATGATATTCAAGACAAGTTTATATGTTGGGGATGATAGCTAGAACGACTATCCCAATAATCAGCTTGTTTAATACTGACTTTGAGTAAAGCCAAATCTGGTTCATTTAATCCCTGAGAAAACCAAGTTTGTAATTCTGGTTTCCATAATTCTGTCATTTTTTGACGGTCTTGTACCAGTTGTGCTGTGCCAGAGATAGAAATATAACGCTGATTTTGGGATGATGTAAAGCTAACATTCACTTGCTGATTATGTTCAATTTCACTAACTCTATGAGAGTTAGCGCTAGTAAAAAACCAGAGTGTCCCATCTTTATCTAATTCATCAATAGAGTGCATTGGACAACTGTGCAAACTACCATCATCATTGACTGTAGTCAACATCCCATAGTCAATACCTTGAATTAAAGTTTGCAGTTTTTGAATTTGGCGATCGCTGTTTGTGGAAATTGCCATAATACCTTTTTTCTCTTAATTTATTTACCTAGATTTTATGGATTACAACCAATAGTTTATTTTGGTATAATCTATTTTTATTCATAACATTTACTTACGCTCATTACTTGAGTCTAAAGACATAATTTTGCTGCATAGACTAATAGACGATTTTAATGCCGATGTTTATAAAATGACTAACAGTGCCGCTGATTTGCGGTTGATAGTACCTTTATGTCTTGGTTTATTTACTCTTACTCAGTTAATCAAACAAGGATTTAAGTTTGAAGATACACCTTTGTATATATTAGTCTGGTTTGCCTTTAATAGTTTAATAAAACTTAACATTACTGAAGAATCAGAGCGCGTAAATGTAAATAAAAATTAATCAATTGCGCCTAATTAAGTAAGGGCTAGACTTTGAAAGTCTTAACATTACTGTGAACAGTAATGAGAGCTTCATACTCTATAATTTGACAATGGAGATACATTTTAAGATTGCAGTTTTGCAATAGCAAAAACGGGGGCAAAAATTGCAGTGATTCAAGCAATACATACTAAAGTTAAAGGCAGGGCTAGATATAAAGTAGAAGAGCTTCACAATTCAGCAGCACTCAAAAATTATCTGGAGCGATCGCTGGAAATTTATCCAGAAATAAATTATGTTTCTGCTAATCCCTTAACGAGCAAAATTTTAGTTTATTTCCCTCAAGAAAAAAGCTATCAAGACATAGCAGGGATAATTGAAAAAGTTTTATTAACTTATAAAGAAAAAAGTAAGTTAATATCAGCGGATCAAAGCAAAAATAAATTAAAAACCAATAAAATAACTGTTACTCATTCTCAGCAACAACAGGGAGAAGACTGGTGTTTACTACCAGCCGATAAAGTTCTCCACAAATTAAATACATCTCAAACATTGGGATTATCTGGTGAATCAGCTAGGGCAAATCTGCAAAAATATGGGGCTAATGTCCTCGCGCACACAGAAAAACGCTCCAATTTAGGCATTATTATTGAGCAATTTCAATCTCTGCCAGTGGCATTACTCGGAGTAGCGGCGGGGGTGTCAATTTTCACAGGTGGAGTGATTGATGCGGCGGTAATTTTAGGCGTAGTCATTCTCAATGCGGCCATTGGTTACACCACAGAAAGTCAATCAGAAAAAATTATTCACTCCCTAAAAAATCGAGAACCCGCATCAACTTGGGTAATTAGAGATAGTAACCTGCAAGAAATACCCACAGAAAATGTAGTTTTAGGTGATATTTTAGCTCTCAAACCTGGCAGTTATGTCGCCGCAGATGCGCGATTAATTGCAGCAGAGAACCTGAGTATTGATGAATCTGCTTTAACTGGGGAGAGTCTGCCTGTAACGAAAACTTATGATTTGCTTATAGGTGAAGATATCCCATTAGGCGATCGCGTGAACATGGCCTATAAAGGAACTTTTGTTACAGGCGGTCAAGGACTGGCGGTTGTTGTCGCCACAGGTCAACATACTGAAATGGGACATATTCAACAACTTGTGGGTGAAGCCACCGCAATGGAAACCCCCCTCGCCAAACAACTAGACCAAGTAGGTAGCCAGTTAGTATTAATCAGCATGGGTATTTGCGGCTTAGTCTTTGGTTTGGGCGTATGGCGGGGCTACGGCTTAGTGCAGATGTTGAAATCATCCATTTCCCTCGCCGTGGCCGCGGTTCCCGAAGGCTTACCCACCGTAGCAACTACCACCCTCGCCCTGGGTATCCGCGATATGCGCCGCAACCGTGTTCTAGTGCGTAGTTTGAGTGCAGTTGAAGCCTTGGGTTCAGTCCAAACAATTTGTATGGATAAAACCGGGACATTGACAGAAAATAAAATGTCAGTTGTGGAAATTCAAAGCAACACCCACAACATCAAAGTTGCGGATGGGGAATTTATCATCGGGGAACAAAAAATTAATCCCTATCGCAACGATGAACTATTAAAACTAATTCATGTCTCAGTTCTCTGCAACGAAAGCCAAGTCAGCCGCGAGGGAAATGGTAAGTATGAAGTTATCGGTTCAGCCACCGAAAACGCCCTAATTTACATGGCCATTAGTTCCGGGGTAGATATCATCGACCTCAAACAAAAATATTCCCTAGTGCAAACCAACTTGCGTTCAGAAAATCGTAATCTGATGAGTACAATTCATCAGACTCATGATGGTCAAAAGTTGGTCGCTGTCAAAGGTAGCCCCGCTGAAGTGGTGGAACTTTGCCAAACATGGGTAAAACATGGGGAAATAGTAGAATTAACTCAAGCAGATAAAAGAGCGATCGCTATAGAAAATGATCGCATGGCCGGGAAAGCATTACGAGTATTAGGTGTAGCTTACAACCAGATTGACGAGTGTCAAAGCAACAATAACCACGAATCAGACTTAATTTGGTTAGGCTTAGTTGGGATGGCTGACCCCATTAGGAAAGGTGCAAAAGAACTAATTAACGACTTTCATCAAGCCGGTATCGCCACCGTGATGATTACCGGCGACCAAAGCCCAACAGCTTATGCGATCGCCAAAGAATTAGAATTAAGTCAAGAACAACAATTAGAAATCCTCGATTCCAGCAATATTAATAACCTCACCCCCGCAGCCTTAGCCGCCCTCAGCGACAAAGTAGATGTCTTCGCCCGCATTAGTCCCAGTAATAAACTGCAAATTGTTCAAGCCTTACAAGCAGCCGGAAAAGTCGTCGCCATGACAGGCGATGGAATTAACGATGCACCCGCCTTAAAAGCCGCCCAAGTTGGTGTCGCAATGGGGAAAGGCGGTACAGATGTCGCCAGAGAAGTTGCAGATATCGTCCTTGAAGACGACCGCCTCGAAACCATGATTGTCGCCGTCAGTCGCGGACGCACAATATATAACAACATCCGCAAATCTGTGCATTTCCTCCTCGCCACCAACCTCAGCGAAATCATGGTGATGACCACCGCCACCGCCGTAGGTATTGGTGAACCCTTAAATGCGATTCAATTACTCTGGCTAAATTTAGTTACCGACATCTTCCCCGGTTTATCCTTAGCGATGGAAGCCCCAGAACCAGAAGTATTGAGTCAGCCACCCCGCAACCCCGACGAACCAATCATTAAAAAATCCGACTTTGGGCGAATCGTCTTTGAGTCTGCGGGTTTATCTGTGAGTACCTTAGTTGCTTACGCCTACGCCATCCGCAGATATGGTTTTAGTCCCCAAGCCAGTACCGTAGCCTTTTTCACCTTAACCTCAGCCCAACTGCTGCATACATTTACTTGTCGTTCCGAACATCACAGCCTATTTAGCGAAGAAAAACTGCCACGTAACGGCTATTTAAACGCTGCCCTTATCGGTTCCTTTACTATCCAAATTTTAGCGATCGCCCTGCCACCTTTGCGAAACCTCTTAAAAATTACCCCACTTAATTTTGTCGATACTGCCGTCATTATTGGTAGTGCATTGTGGCCTTTACTGTTAAATGAATCAACAAAAAATATTCAGCCACAAAATCCCTCTTTACCTTTACTTCCAATAGATAGATAAACATTTCTTTCTTCTCTCCGCGTCCTTCTCTACGAGACGCTACGCGAAGGCGTTTTTAGCGGTTCGATATTATGAAAAAAGACTTCATGTTCACATCAGAATCAGTCACCGAAGGACATCCTGATAAATTGTGCGATCAAATCAGCGATGCCATAGTAGAAAAACAGATAAAGTTGACATATTTTTAGATTCATCGGACTTACGCACTCGTGACGAAAAATCAGCCTTTGCGATTACTTCGCTTTGCTCGTAATGACGTAAAATCGTAGTCTTTGCGTAAGTCCTGATTCATTCTAAAAACTTGGCCGCTTACCAAAATAGAAAAATAACAAAATAGCTGATATAGTTTTTTATGTAACTGTATATCTCGTAAGTAAGATTAGGCTCTCTCTCATCAGCAGGATGGAATAATTCAGAAAGTTCATCACCTTATAAGAGTAATTTTCTGAACACAAGTTCGTCCTCAAAAGGTCTAAATAATGACGGGTACAAACAAAATTCGTTACGCAGTTGTTGGTTTAGGTTGGTTTGCTCAAGAAGCGGCTTTACCTGCATTTACTAACACCGATAACTCTGAATTAGTTGCTTTAGTTTCTGATGATGCGACAAAACTGCAAGAAATTAGCCAAAAGTATGACATTCAACATACTTACTCTTATGAGGAATATGAAGACTGTTTGACCAGTGGTGAGATTGATGCTGTTTATATCGCTTTACCCAATCACTTACATCGAGAATATACTGTACGTGCAGCTAATCAAGCAATTCATGTGCTGTGTGAAAAGCCAATGGCTGTAACTGAAGAAGAATGTGAAGCCATGATTAAGGCTGCAAAAGATAACGATGTTAAGCTGATGATTGCTTATCGATTACACTTAGAACCAGCCAACTTGCAGGCTGTAGAAATTGTGCGATCGCAGCAAATCGGTGAAGCACGTGTTTTCAACTCTGTTTTTACTCAACAAGTCGAAGGCGGTAATATTCGTTTACGCAATGTTACAGGTGGCGGAACCATCTATGACATTGGTATTTACTGCATTAACGCTGCACGTTATCTATTTCAAGATGAACCAACAGAAGTATTTGCTGTAGCTGCGAGTAAAGGTGAAAAACGCTTCAGCGAGGTAGAAGAAATGGCCAGCGTCATCTTACGCTTTCCCAACGAACGACTGGCGACCTTTACCTGTAGTTTTGGAGCCGCCAAGGTTTCAACTTATCAAGTTGTAGGAACTAAAGGCGATTTACGTGTAGAATCCGCCTATACATGGCACGGAGAACTCAAGCACTACCTCACTATTAATGGTGAAACCCAAGAGCAGACTTTTGCACAACATGATCAGTTAGCGGCTGAATTCAAATATTTCTCAGATTGCATTCTCCAAGACCAAGACCCAGAGCCATCGGGAATCGAAGGATTGAACGATGTTTGCATCATTGAGGCAATCTACCAATCTATTGAAACAGGTCAACCAGTGCCAGTGCAAACTCGCGATCGCTCTCAACGTCCTACATCAGATCAAACAATTAAACGTCCAACCAACGAAGATCAGCCAGAACTAATCCGTGCTGCTGCACCTGCCGGTAATTCTTAAAGCAGCCTGAGTTGTCAATATCCAGTAAAACCAACTGCCAGCCCAAACAGCAAGCAGTTGGTTTTGCTATAGTAAGTAGCTACGCAAAATTAATTGCATAATGTTATTGCGAATGCAGAGACATTGTGTAACTAATTATTAGGACTTACGCAAAACACCTCTCAAACTCTCATTTCTCCGTGACCTCTGCGTCTCTGTGGTTCGATTTTCCGTAGCCTGTGCATAAGTCCTGATTATATTTAACTAGTTAATCTGATTTGATACCAGGTAGAGATAACGTGGATGCTCCCCTTGCATGACCACTAGGCATCACTATTTTCTCCACAGTGATATTCTAGAGATTCACACTCCCAACCTAGACTGACTAACTGTACATCAGACACTATCAGAAGACTTAAATCTCAGTTAGATGAATACTGATGTCTCTGTCGGAAGATAGCAAATTGGTGAGTGCCTAGTTACCTTGATGCCATATTTGCAACCTCAGTTTTGGGACTGAATCATTGATTTGAATAAAACTTACAAATCAACACACACTGATTCAATTTCATTTGCTTGAATAGCTATATTGATAGAATTGAAATTCATGCTTCTGGACTATGGCAAGTAAATATATAGACGTGCAGGAATACACGGTGAGAGCGCATAAAAGACAAATTCACACTAGGGTCTTTCACTTTGTCTGCAAAGAATGTAATCAGACAACCAAACGCGAGACTTATGGCCCTCGTCCTTTATATTGCGAAAGCTGCCGTCCTCCACAACCTCCGCGCAAATCCTCACAGTCATCTCAAAAAGCCAAACCAAGACCGATGACTTACACAAGTGACACCACTTTGGGTTGATTTAACACTCTATGAAACCGCAATTGGAACCCCCTCCCCAAACCTTAATCTCGCCGTTGTTGGAATTACGAGACTACTATGCTCGTCTTGTAGAAGAATACGGAACCCTATATAATCAAGCGCGATCGCAACTCAACAATGTAGAAGGTTTATTATCTAGCTGGTCTTCACCATCAGAAGCTGGTAATAAGCTGCTAACAGTTGAAGTCATGAACGAAATGCTCTCTGCTTCTAAAGAAGACTTACTTCTATCTCCGTCTGACAGTGAATTAGAGGCGCATCCAGATTCACCACAGCCAGACTCAGAAGAATTAGAACTGGATAATTCTGCTGCAACGACAAACATCAACGATTCCACAGCTACAGAGACTATTAACTCGCTGAATAATGTTGATATTGCTATGTTGAGCGAGTATCAATCTTTAACTCGGATGGAAGCCATTAAACAGCTATTGGAACAACATCTGGGTACAGTTTGCCACATAGATTTTATTGTGCGATCGCTTTATGGTGACTTAGAACCCCATGTGTTTAAGGTGGTCAAAGGTAGAGTTCAATCTTCACTTACCCAAGGTAGAGAAAGACAAGCTTGGTTTGGCATCCCCAGTGAGCCTGGTTGTTATACCCTAGATTTGGGTTTGGTGAACACCAATCAAACCAACAATAATCCTAAAACTGGCAAAAGCAAGAAAAAGCCTGTGATAGTTCCCCAAACAAAAGTTGTTCCTATGCTCAAAACTTTTGAAGGACAATTTTTGATTGATGCTTTGACCATTTTCTTTCGGCAAAATCCAGGGAAAGTTTTTGGTGTGGCTGAAGTTATTGCCGGCATTTATGGCAATCTAGATGCGGAAGAAGTCAGAGAAGTAAAAAGCAAGGTACTAAATGAACTATCACGAGGTTATCGGACAGGACGATTTGCGAGAATACCCGATACAGTTGGCTTTTATACCTTGGATACTAAGTTAGTCCGCAAGGCTTCAGGCTGAAATTATGGCGGGAGGCAGAAGTTAAAATATTTTACTCTGCCCAATCCAAGCTACGCTTAACTGCTTTTTGCCAAGTGGCAAAGTTGGCTAAGGCGTTATTCCTCGCTTGATTAGGTTCAAAGATGCGGTCTATTTGCCGTTGACTAACTAGTGTTGTGTAGCTGTCCCAAAATCCAGCTGCTAAACCAGCGGCAAATGCTGCACCTTGTACTGTTGTATCGCGCATTTTTGGCCGTTCTACGGGAATGCCCAAAACATCAGCTTGGAACTGCATGAGAAAGTTGTTTTCACAAGCGCCGCCATCGACAATTAACCGCTTCATTGGCGTGGGAGAACAAGCATTAATGGCTTGCACAACTTCAAAAACTTGGTAAGCGATCGCTTCTAAAACAGCCCGCACTAAATGTTGGGGTTGGACGCTGGCGGTAATCCCAAAAAAGGCTCCTCTAGCATTCATATCCCAATAAGGCGCACCCAGCCCACTAAAGGCAGGGACAAAGTACACGCCGCCGTTATCGGCAACTTGGTTAGCCATTGTTTCTGTTTCTGCCGCAGTCTTAATCAGTTTGATGCCATCCCGTAACCATTGGATACAGGCACCACTAGTAAACATACTGCCTTCTAAAGCATAGCCAATCTCTAAATTACCGCTGTGGTTTTGCGTCCAAGCCAAAGTGGAAATCAGTTGATGTGGCGATCGCACAATTTCTGATCCAGTATGGGCTACCAAAAAGCTCCCAGTACCATAAGTACATTTCATTAAACCAGGGCGATCACAGCCATGACCAAATAATGCTGCTTGTTGGTCGCCTAAAATAGCTGTGATGGGAATTTCTACACCCAACAAGGTTTTATCTGTCACACCAAATTTGCCTAAGCTGGGTTGAATCTGCGGCAAAATCTGAGCCGGAATTTGCAAGATTTCGAGTAATATTTCATCCCAGGCGCAGGTTTTTAGGTTCATTAACATGGTGCGGCTGGCGTTACTGTGGTCGGTTGCATGAACTTTTCCCGCAGTTAATTTCCACAATACCCAAGTATCAATCGTACCTGCCAAAACATTGTTTAAATCAACGCCTGTAACTTTGTCTAATAACCATCTCAACTTTGTCGCCGAAAAATAAGCATCAATCACCAAACCAGTGCGATCGTAAATTTCTACTGCATAACCTTGTGTTTGTAATTGATGACAAAGAGGTGCAGTGCGGCGGTCTTGCCAAACAATAGCTTTATGTAGGGGTTTACCAGTGGTTTTATCCCAAATTAAGCAAGTTTCCCGCTGTACAGTCAATCCCAAGGCGGCTATTTGTGATGGCGAAATTTGCGCTTGGGCGATCGCATTTTCCATTACCCAGCAGGTATCTCGCCAAATTTCTTCGGGATCATGTTCTAACCAGCCCGGTTGGGGATAATACTGTGTGAGTTCTTTATATGCTTGCCCAACAATTTGACCTGCTTTGTTAAATACAAAAGCACGGTTGCCTGTTGTACCCAAGTCCAAAGCCAAGATATAGCCTGATGATGGAGATGTACTTTCCACGGTCACTGATTAAGTATGAAGTCTGAACTCCTGTTTGGGTAACGATATCACAAAGTATTGGCGGGAGATCATACCTATGATATTTCTACATTTTTTGCCAGTCTTCTCGACTCAGACCGTAGACTAACACCTCAGTTCCGAAGATTTCTGTTGTCCCTTGCAGTTTTTCGCCTAACTTCTGGGCTACACGCACAGAAGCAACATTTTGAGGATGAATCAAGCTAATAATCTGCGATCGCTGTAATTGGTTAAAAGCATAATTCATTGCTGCTGTTGCTGCTTCTGTCGCAAAGCCATATCCCCAATAATCCCGGCGCAACGACCAACCAATCTCTAACCCAGGCCAGCCTTCTGGTTGCCAACAACCAATCCGACCAATCATTTCACTAGTTTGGCTTTCTTCAACAGCCCACAATCCATAGCCTCGTAATTGCCAATGACCAATTATCATCGCCATATTTCGCCACGATTCCCCACGAGATAAAGGTTGACCCATACCGACATAACGCATCACCTCTGGATGGGCGCACATATCAGCGTAAACATCCAAATCTTCTTCACAAAAGCCTCGTAGGGTAAGGCGTTGAGTTTTCAGTTGAGGAATCATAGTAATTGGTAATTGATTTATTCTGAATCCTGAATTCTGACTTCTGAATTCTTCAAAATTATGTGTTTTTTGGCATCAAATGTAATTAAACCTTGTTGTTGTAATTTGCCGAACAATCGTGTAATTGTGACTCTGGTAGTACCGCAAGCACTTGCTATATCTTCATGAGTAAAGCGCACACTGAAGCGAGTCCCACTTTCTATCTGTTCACCTACTTCCTGTTTCAAAAGCTCTAATAAATAGTGCAAACGGTCTTCTACTAATTGCTTTTTAGAAATAACTAAAAATGATTCTATCTGCCGTAACCGCTGACTGATTTTGGGTAACAAAATATGACTAAGTGTTGGGGTTACTAATATTTCTGACGCATAAATTGGTACTAACTCAACATCTGATAAAGCTATGGCTTGATAAATGGATAGAGAAGTCATACTAGAACCAAATACCATTTGTGTTTTTGCCAACCCTAGCAAGACTTCTTCGCCAGTTTCACTAAAGGTGCTGAGTTTGACCAAACCTCGATAAATATACCAAACAACAGAGTTACTAATAGGGATAGTTTCGCCTTTAGAATGTTTGTATCTAGGGCGATTATGAATAAAATCTTTGTAATTCTCTGCTGATGGTAATTCTGTTGGCTGGCGATCGCCAATATTCCGGATTAACCATAGTAAATATATGGCGCGGCCTTCTTGGTTTCGTACTACCTTGACTGTGAAGGCTGCGTCAAAGTATTCGCCATGACGTTGTTGCAAACGGATGACTAACTCTTTGGTTCTATCTGTATGATGTAGCTGATTGAGTTGGTGGCGGAAGTGCTGTTGTTCTTCTAAACAAACAAAGTTAATCATTGCTTTGCCAATCAGAAACTGTCTGGAAATATTCAGCAGTTCAGCGGTAGTTAAGTTAGCGTTTTCAATAATCCCTTCGGGATTAGTGACTAAATAGCCATCTGGTGCATACTCGAATAAATCTTGGTAATGTTGGTGTTCTGTTTCTAGTGAATTTTGTGTTTCTTTTAAAGTTTCATTTTGCTGATATAGTTCTTCTGCTGCTAACTGTACCATCCTAGAAGTGCTATAAAGTTCTTGAAAAGCCTGTGGTAGCATATCGGGAGGAATCCAAGGCAAAATACTAGCAGTTTGGTACAAATCTGCTATGGGTTTATGCAAGGCTTCTAAACGTTGGATAAATAGTTTTATATTCATCTTTAATTCCCGCTACTTACTTGCAGAGATTCAGCGAAAACCACAAATATTGAAATTATATAATTATATAAAGCATAGAAAATTTTTAACTAAAAATAACCTATACTTTATATTAGTAATAATTACTAATATATGAATTTTCAATATGTTATTAATTATATTTTGTTTTAGTTTGGTCAAAATCTTATACCAATAGTTACTGATAGCAGTCAAAGTATTGATTCTGACTCCTGAATTTTGACTTTTGAATTCTTATTTAATCACACAGACTCAGCCCATAATCATCTTACCGCTTACTGGTATACGTTAAGTGCAAATTTGTGACAAAAGTTTAGCATTTAACAAAACCTCTGATGATTTAGGCTGCACCGAGTTGGCGATCGCTCGGCGATTTCTGCAAAAATTTATCAATATCAATATTTTATTCTCCACTTAATTTATTCCAATTTTGATTCATCTATAGTACTCATTTGTGAATTTAAAAATTGATAGCGTGAGATACCCAACTTTTTTGAGCAGTTGGGTATCTTGTGGTTCACGAATAATTTAAGATTGCTATAGCTTAACAATAGATGTTAATTTTTGCTTTAGCTTCTATCAAAAGAATAAAGCCACTACTACCGCAGGTATAACCTGAACTGTCGTTAGAAAAGCGGAATTACTAAATTTTTACTAACGTAAACCATCATTATCAATAGCACTGTAGCCATCATTGGGTAAAAGTCCCAGCCAAGGGTCAGAACTAGGAGTCAAAAAAAGTTGCGCGTAAACTTTATCATTTAATTCAGCTAAGTTACTAGTTTGAGCATCTTGCATAAACCATTGATGAATTTGGCTGTGCAGCATATATTCATTTCTGACAGTATCTAAAGCCATCAAAGTTTCAAATTTGTTGACTATTTTCGGCAAATTTGCGGCGGTGGTTTTGGGAGATGCAAATTTTTTTGCACCTATTAAAGCGATGCTATTTTGATCTAGTTTGGCATCAGTGGCATAAAGTTGAGCAATTTTCTGCCAAGCTTCTTGATCTGTAATTTCTGCTAAAGTCTGACGATTTGCTTCAGCATCAGAACGCAGAACATTCAGCATTGGGTTTTCTACAGCCATTTTAGTTACAGCCAGAGAACCTGCAATTGCTGCTGTTGGTGATGGGTTTTCTACTAGTCTTGGAGGGGATTGAATACCTAAGCGGGATAAATCAGCAGTCCATCGAGTTTGGATTGCATTCAGGCGATCACTATGATATTTCTGTAAGAAAGCCTGACGCTGGGTGCTAGGAAGTTTGCTGTATTGTTTCGCTGCAACTTCAGCCTGTTGTAGCTGGCGCAAAAAAGCTTTAGGGCCGTAGAGTCCAGGAATCGCATCAATCGGACGACCAGAAGTATCTAATACATAGTGAATGCTGTTCCCTGTGATTGTGCGCTCTAGTTTGCGACCATCCCCAAAATCAATTGTAACTTTGGGTACAGGGCGAACTGACTGCCAGTGTAAAATAAAGCGGTTTTGTAAAGCTTGAGCAATTGCTGTATTGGGATACAGCGCTACCCGAAAAAACCGACTATTAGCACAACTTAAATCTTGATCTAGTCTACCTAACAAACGCAGAGATAAAATTGGTTTACCACTAGCTTTCGCTGCTGCTTTAGCTGCTTCTAAATCAGTGTACCAGTACAACCGCGAAGCATAACAGTCTCGCTGTTGACACAGTTCATCTAAGGATGCACGAATTTGCGGATTTGGGATAACTGTATGAAAATTGAGTTCATTTTTGTGGGAATCCAAGAATTTTTGCAATCCCTGATTTCCTTGTTTGCGTAACACAGCAACTTCTTGAGATAGTGAAGAAATTTCATTTACGGGAGTTTGCGCTTTCGCTGTTGGCGAAAAATTTAAAATTACCAAGGTAACAACAAAGGTATTTGTAAAGTTTTTCAATGTCATATATTTTCCAGAAAGAGAAGTTGTAGATGGTAAAAAACATCTATTTTTGAGTCTACATCAGCAGATTCAGATGTTATTTTTATAGCTCAACTATAGCTGCGATCGCCAAATACTCAGTTTCGTAAGTAATCCCGAAATATAAAGACTTAATAGATACTTTTAAAGTTTCTGCTGGCAACAAAATTCTATACAGCTAATATCCGTCTATTTATCTAAACTTAGTGAAGTTTCGATATAGGAAACATAATTGAAATAAATGTTGATAAAAAATTCATATATTTAAGCAATATATCTCCTTAAATATGCGAGTAAAGCATCTTTCGCTAAAGGTTCGCAACCGCAATAAAATCAGTACTTTTGCTCTTTAAATACTATCTATTTTTCTTTTAATATTGCTGATAGTTGCGTTATCTTGCTTCCTAAACAAGTCTCATAATTATTATATTAGTGTGCATCTATCGGTTGAAGTTTTAGTTGCTTTTTAGATGAGTTTTATTAAGTAATTGCTTTGAAAATAGCGACATGGTGATGTATTTATCATGAAAATAAAACTCAGAATTTTGGCTCATAGCATAACGCAACGTACACCAGCTTTAAGTTCCAACACTACACCACTGCAATGAACCAATATAGTTGTCCTCTCCTAGCGCTACTGTTAAGTGTAGTCTCTAGTTTCATCTGCATTCCATGTCATGCTCAAGTTACTACAGAAGCAAAATCTGAGTTAGATAACAATAATCCACCAGAGAAAACATCATTTAATAACAAAGAGGTATTACCTGTAAACAATGCAGATGACTCTGCAACTGTCAAATCAACTGTTATCTCCGATAATTCGGAAACTACAGCTGCTGTAACTGGTAATCAAGCTAATTCTCAACCGACATTTCGCGTTCCTATCAACAGTAGAATTTTTGCTTCACCTTCGATGCAACAGTAAAATCAGCTTTTATTTTCTTAAAATTGAAAAACTCAGATCCCTGAATTCTTTGAGAAGTCGGGGATCTATTTATTTACGAATTATTTATGAATGCTGTAGCAGAACTTGTTCATAACGTTTTCCTGCAATATCCCATGTAAATTCTGTTTCGACTAATTGTCTACCGTAATCAGACAATTCTGAACGCAGTTGAGGGTTATCAAACAGCTTGCTAATTGCTGTGACATACTCTGCTGGTGTATTGGCTCTAAAAGCGCGTAATGGTTGTTCTACAATATCTACAGCTAATCCTTCCAAACCGCGATCGCTCGCTACTACGGGTATACCAGCGGCCATTGCTTCTAAGGTTTTATTTTTAATCCCAAAACCAGTTCTCAGCGGGACTACACAAACCGTAGACTGATGCAAATATTCTGACATTGAAGCCACACGACCGGTCACAATCACGCCGGGAAGATTTTTCAACTCTAAAACTTCTGGTGTGGGTCTAGCACCAACAATACTAAATGTGGTGTCTGGATAATGGGTTTGTAATTTTGGTAAAACTTCCACAGCAAAAAAACGTGCTGCATCTATATTATGTGAAGCATCCATCGCACCGACAAAGATTAGTTTATGTCCACCTGGATCTTGATGACGACAGGGAAACAATTCTAAATCGACACCGTTGGGAATAACTTTGATTTCTAATTCAGGACGCAGTTTGAGAAATTCTTGGCGATCGTCTTCTGTAGTCACCACAATATTAGAAAATTTATTGCAGTAACGCTGTTCGTAGCGTTTGAGAACCAGAGACAAATAAAGGCGATCACGCAGTGCATTTTGCGCCGCACCCATTTCTAAATGATCCCGAATCCATCCATATACGGAACTGTGGACATCAACCACCGTATTTACACGGTGACGGTACTCTGGCTGAATATAAATTTCATTGACACTATGTTCACAAGTAATCACATCACACTTACCAGCGCGGACATATTCATCGACACAAGCTTGAATCTCTGGAGAATAGCGATGAAGAACATTTGGCGGTGTGGCTTTGAGTACTGATTCCAGAAAGCGCACCGTCTTACCAAATAAACGAGCGATCGCATGTTTTTCTTGGGGTTGTGGTGGTAAAGGAAAAACAAGCAATTCACCTACATATTTCCGTAATTCCTCTATCTCGGCTAATGTTGTTTCCTTGTTATTCTGTGTAATCAACGTTACGTCGTGGTTATATTGAAGATATCTCAGTAAATTAAAAGTTCTAATTTCTGTTCCTCCACGACTGGGCGGATATGGAAATGTAGACGATAGCATTAATATCCGCATATAATTTTGCATCTCCTTTTCTTAGTAAATATTGTTATGCAATTATTCCGTTAATCGATAATACTTTAACTTTTATTTTGTTAAATGTAAGCTGATTCTCATCAAGTTATTATCCTAATTTATTCAACTAATATTCTGCAAATCTATCAGCAAAAAATATGAGTAACAAACCGCTTCTGTCTATTATTACTCCTACCTTGGGTAAATTTTCTGACTATTGGCTAGAAAATCTTTTAAACGTGGCAGGTTCTGTCCAATTTATTTTAGTTTATCCACCTAAAGTTAAAACCAGAGCAATCAATGATCCCAGAGTTACAGAAATAATTAGTCCCTACAAAGGCGAGATGCCACAGAGGTTTGTCGGTTTACTCAATGCTCAAGGAGACTATATTTTAGCCTTGGATGACGATGATTATGTGCATCCCCAAGTGTGTGAATTATTAGCTAAATATTTTCAACGTTTCCCTGAAAGTTGGATTCTGCGTTTACAAAAACTGAATATTGATATTAATGATGAAAAACGTATCCAACAACCGTGGGCAGAAATTCCTGATATAGAACAACTGGAAGTATGCAAAAAAACTCCTGAAAATCCTTATCCTTATCAAAAAGGTAACTATAAAGGTTTATTAGAAGTTCCCATTGCTCCCTTAGATAAAAATTTTGATTGGCGTTATCTTTTCTGGCCATTTTTAACTAGAAAAGATAACGAAGGTTATCATGTAGAAAATTTTAACAACGTTGTTTGGAGAAATGATTTAATTCAGCAAGCGCTTCCTGAACTTTCACACGCCACAAAAGTTATGGGAGCCGTGACGTGGATACCCTCAAGTGGATTTGATAGATTATCTGGTTTATTTGTCCAAGCTAACTTTTTTGAGAAAGATGCTATTATCGGTCACTGGATACCAAAACCAGAACAAATTAGATATATAGATAAAGATCCAGCTTTAAAGCCACCAAGATTTCATGTGATTTCTGATGCCTTGTTAATTAAACACTTTCCCCAATATGGTTATTTGTGGAATCTTGTGTTTAGCAAGTTATATGCTGTTCCCAGAACAGCGGGGAAATTAATCAGGTTGAAGTTAGTAAAAAAGGCACAGAAGTAGACGTAGGGTGGGGATTTTTAGTTCAACTTTTATTAATAGTTTCAGATAACCACAAGAAAAAAGCCGCCGCAACTCAGCGTTGCAGCGCTTTCGGTGTGGTATGAGGAGCTTAACTACATATCATGATACAGTAGCTGACTAGTTTGCTACATCCTCGTAACAATTTTGGTAACAGAAATTTTTAGCAAGCACAGCCATAACTCCCAGTTGTAATCTTTTCAGACAAAATAAAAACCGTAGAAAAATATAATTTCTACGGTTTTATAGTGTGGTGTGAGGAGACTTAACTAATCTCATCATATAACCCCTAGAAAGATTATTGACCCACTCTTAATAAAATTTGCAGCAAGATTATCGTTTGATGACATAACTCTAAATTATTGGGTATTTAATTTTTTCTAGAGTTAATTTTTAGATTAAAGCACCACCACAACTAGAACCACTCCCTGCGGTACAACCGTAGCAATAGGGGGCTGTTTGTACCTCCGAAACTAAGTCTAAATTACTAGCTGCCAACAACTGAGTAACTGTTAAGTTTTCACCATTGGTGTTTTTTGCTGGTAGATTCATCATTTGGTTAAAATCGCAATCATAAACATTACCTAAATAATCAATCGAAAGTTCATTACGACACATTAAATGCTCAATGGTGCTGGCATTAAAATGGGATTCTAAAAACTGTAGATAGGGAATGTATAGTTTTTTATACTCTAAATACATCTTAGTTCTACCAACTGGTAAATTTGTAATGGTAAACAAATTATTAAAATCAACATTAAACTTGTCTTTTAAAAACCTTTTATAATCCTGCTCTAAATTATTTTGTTCAGGAGCTAAAGCAAATTTTTTATCTGTGGGTAATTGGGGATTATAAACTAAATCTAAAATTAAATTTAGGTCTTGAGCATAACCAAATTTGTTGAGCAATTGCAAAGCTTTAATAGAATCATCAAAAACCCCAGCACCGCGCATTTTATCTACGTTATCTGCTAAATAACAGGGTAGAGAGGCAACTATTCTGACTTGATTTTGCGCGAAATATTCTGGTAAATCTCCAAAACCATCTACAAAATAAATAGTCAAATTAGAGCGAACAATTACCTGTTTATTAGTTGCTCTCGCTGCTTCTACGAGTGGTTTAAAGCCATAATTCATTTCTGGTGCGCCACCAGTCAAATCAACAATCTCAATTTCGGGAAATTTATGAATTAATTCAATCAATTGTTTGCAAATTTCAGGAGAAAGTTCTTCTGTACGTTTTGGGCTGGCTTCAACATGACAATGACTACAAGCAAGGTTGCAGCGTTTACCCAGATTAATTTGCAAGATAGTAATTTTCTTTTTGGTTAAAGGTGTATTTAATTTATGATTGAAGTTAGTAACTATTGAGGTAGTTTGCATAAGTTTATTTTCCGAATTTTAAATAAACACAATACAGGCAGAGATAAATCTCTAACCTTGTAATAATCTATAGGCTATACCACTAATAATTGCAGCTGTGGGTAAAGTAAAAATCCAGGCAATAATTATTTGCAAGAAAACACGTAAATTAACTTTTCTTTCAGTGAGTCCGACACCAACAATAGAACTAGCTGCAACATGAGTTGTGGAAATAGGTAGACCAAAACAAGTAGCGGCGATCGCTAAAAAGCCAGTCACCATATTGGCAGATAAACCTTGAGTAGAATCTATAGTGGTAATTCTTGTACTCATCGTTTCAGCAATTCTTTGGGAGTTGAGTAAGCCCCCTAATCCCATTGCCATTGCGATGGTTAACATTCCACCTTGAATGGAGAAATATTCAATAATCAGAATAATAGAAACTAGCTTAGGTGTTTGATTTATACCTCTGGCAAAACTGACTACGCCTGCACTGATAAAATGCAGAGTATCTAGAACTTTTTGATTGGTAAACCAGTTAAATTGAAAATTAAAATATGCAATTAACTTATAAAGACCTGCTGCTAGAAAAATGGCAATTAGGGGACTAAAGAATAAAGGGAGAATAAAAGACTTTATTAATACGGTAAAATTAACCTTGAGACCGATCGCCACTAATCCCGCCCCTAGTAAACCACCTGTTAAACTGTGAGTTGTGGAAATCGGGAATCCGGTCAAAGCAGCCATCAACACCGTTACACCAGTTGCGATCGCTACTGCTAAATGAATTTCTGGTACATTAGCAATTTCATCTGGAAAAATACCCTGTCCAGAAAATTTTTGTACTAATGTACCAGCCATAAATATTGAGGCAACTGCACCAGCAAAGGTCATAATAGTTGCCCATAAAATCGCTGTTTGGTAGCTAGTTATCCCACTACCAAATAGCGTTGCTACACCTTTAAAGTTGTCATTCGCTCCGTGAGAGTAAGCCAAAAATAACGTAGCCAAAAATAAGCTAATAATTAACATTTTGGGGTTTAATTTTTAACAGCAACCACCACCGTTGTAGTGCCAAGTTGAATCAGTACTTATGATTTTTTCTGGCTCTAAAGCTGCCAGTTTAGCAGCAGTTTTATCACAAACCGCTGCGGGAATACCACGCTGAAGTAGATGTCCGGCTCCGTCATCAAACAAAGATTCTGCACCACAATAAATAGCAGTCTTGCCAGTAAAAATACAAGCGCCATCTTCGGGAATTGCCACTTTAAAAGAAACCGAATCCAGACTTTCTAAAAGTAGGTTTTCTTCTAAGTTGTAAGTTTGAGCATCGAGTAACCGATAAGGACGACGGGCGCGAATTTCAATTTGACCAAAACCAGCATCAATAATGCGCTGAGTATATTCTTGATAGGTAAATGCGCCTGACAAACACATAGCGCGTAGTCGCTCATCTTGTTGAAGATGGACAGGAATTGGACGTGTCGCAATGGGATCACTCATCTGCAAGCGTCCACCTGGTTTCAGCACACGATATGCTTCTTTTAAAGCTCTGGTTAAATCTTCTGGTTCAAAAATGTTGAACAGGCAATTCTGCGCGACAATATCCACAGAAGCATCAGCTACAGGCAAATTAAAAGCATCACCTGTGCAAATCTCCACAAAATTTGGCTCAAACCAGGAGTTTTCTGTGGCCGCAATTTCTAGGTTGCGTGTAGCAGCCTCTCGCATAGCGGCAACTGGTTCAACAGCAATCACAGCACCAGCACGGCGAGAAAAATAAGCGAATTGCAACGCCTCTAACCCACCACCAACACCAACATAAAGTACCGTGGGTTGGTTATTAAGTTCTGTAGGGTGAACTGTTGTACCACAACCGTAGTTCATTTCTTGCATAGACACAGGAATTTTCAAGCCTGGGAATTGCAAGGGTGAACTTTGGACACAGCAAAGTCCTAATTGGGGTGTTTCTGCAACTTCGCGGTAAAATTCCGCCGCTGTTTCTAGATAAGTCATTACAGTCTTGATATTAGGTTTTTGTGAATACTCAATTCTGTGCATTTTAATATAACTGACTATTGCCTAAATGAATTTCTCCTGAGAGGGAGAAGCAACGGGAAATTGAGTTTTAAATTTCAATGACAATTTTACCGAAGTGGGCGGCGGTTTTGAGGTATCGATCAGCTTCTGAGACTGCGGTAAAGGGAAAAACTAAATCAATTATAGGGAAGATTTGATGGTGAGATATTGCTTGATTCATGTTTTCAAACATTTCTCGATTACCTACATAAATCCCTTGTATTGTCAGGCTTTTGCCTAATATGGGCAGTACTTCCTTTGCCTGTCAGCACCCCAATTAAGCTCACACACCCCATTTTGACGGCTTGGAGTGATTGCGGTAAAGTTTTGCTAAAAAAATGTTGGGTTAAAGCCAAATATATATTCTGCGCCTTCACCCAACCTAATTTGAATATATTTTTGAGTTGAAAAAATACCTTAAGTTCCAGGTAAATTTCGCAATTGTTCACCTAAATGAGAACGATCTGCTAAAGAGCGCAACAATGGCCCGTGGGAAGTAAATTCTACAACACTCACAGAACCGACGGGGCAATCCAAGCGATAACGAAAACGTCCCACATCAATTCCTAGCAAACTGCACAACATAATTCTAATAGTGGCTTTATGGGCGACAACTAAAACATTGCCACTTTGGTGAAAATGCTTGATTTCTTCAATCACTCCCATTGCGCGGGAAGCAATTGTGATAGCCATTTCTCCACCTGTTGGTGCATACCAAGCTGGGTCAGCAGACCAACGTAGAAAATCATCGTGATATTCTTGACTGATAAATTCTGGGGTTTTACCTTCCCATTGGCCGTAGTTAATTTCTTTTAAACCCTCACGCAGTTGTGGTTCTATCCCAATAGCTGTACACAAAGGTTTAGCTGTGGCTATTGTGCGCCGCATCGGACTACAAAAAATATCTGCCCAATCCAGAGACTGGTATGCAGATGCAAAAGCCTCAGCCATATCCAAACCTTCAGGAGTCAGTTCTGAGTCTATAGAACCACAAAAAGCATTATTACGACTGTATTCTGTTTGTCCGTGACGAAGAAAGTAAATATGTAAGTTCACGGTAAATTCTCGCTAAGGTTTAAAGAGTATTAAATAATGCTTAGTTTATGAATTGTTTAAGGGCATAATACCATAGCCATTCAAATCCCTACAGAAGCAACGCTATTTATACTAATGGCAGTGGGGAGTAGGAATATTCCTTCTAAGAAGAAGTATGAAAATATACTTATTTTAAATATTCTTGTTATCTAATACTTAATAAACGGGAATAATAACTTTTGATGTATATAGATGAATCTATATACATAAACAAAATTCAACTGACATTGAGGCATGTATAAATGGATGCTAAAGTTTGCACTCCCATAATTCTTGGATATCAAATTAGGGAAGTACTATACACAGGCTCCCGAACTAGAGTATATCGAGCTATCCGCCAGTTTGATCAACTACCAGTAGTTATCAAGCTTTTGACTTCAGAATGTCCCAGTTTCTCAGAATTATTACAATTTCGCAATCAATATAGCATTAGTAAAAATCTTCCCATTCCTGGAATTATCCATCCCTTAGCATTAGAAACCTACGGTAATGGTTATATTTTGGTGATGGCGGATAGTGGGGGAATCGCATTACGAGAATACATCAAAGCTAAGATTCTCAGCCTCGACGAATTTTTAGCGATCGCCATCCAACTAGCTAATATTCTTCAAGATTTACACCAAAATCGCGTTATTCATAAAGATATCAAACCTGCAAATATTCTGATTAATCCTCAAACAAAACAAGTTCAAATCATTGACTTTAGTATTGCTTCCTTGTTACCTAGAGAAACTCAAGAAATCAAAAGTCCAAATGTTTTAGAAGGAACACTCGCTTATATTTCTCCAGAACAAACTGGGAGAATGAATCGAGGTATAGATTACCGGAGTGATTTTTATTCTTTGGGCGTGACATTTTATGAAATATTGACTGGGAATTTACCCTTTATTTGTAGCGACCCAATGGAGTTGCTGCATTGTCATATTGCTAAACAACCAGATGAACTCAACAGTACAGAAATCCCCCAGGTAATTGCAGAGATTGTCATGAAGCTGATGGCGAAAAACGCTGAAGACCGGTATCAAAGTGCATTAGGTTTAAAATTTGATTTAGAAAAATGCCTGTCTCAATCTCAATTAACTGGCAAAGTTGAATATTTTGCCATTGGTGAGAAAGATAGTTGCGATCGCTTCCTCATCCCAGAAAAACTCTACGGACGGGAAACTGAAGTCCAAACTCTATTAAATGCTTTTAAGCGTGTCACAGTCGGTGCTTCAGAATTAATGTTAGTTGCTGGATCTTCTGGGATTGGCAAAACTGCGATTGTCAATGAAGTGCATAAACCGATTGTCCAACAACGCGGCTATTTTATTAAAGGTAAATTTGACCAATTCAATCGCAACATTCCGTTTTCAGCATTTGTGCAAGCCTTCCGCGACTTGATGGGACAGTTGCTGTCAGAATCTGACACACAACTCCAGCAATGGAAAACTCAGATTTTAGCAGTTGTAGGCGAAAACGCACAAGTTCTGATTGAAGTCATTCCCGAACTAGAAATAATTATTGGAAAACAACCACCCGCACCTGAATTATTGGGTAGTGCGGCGCAGAATCGCTTTAATTTGTTATTTCAAAAATTTATTCAAATATTTACCACTGTAGAACATCCATTAGTCATATTTTTAGATGATTTACAGTGGGCTGATTCAGCTTCCTTTGAGTTGATTAAACTACTAATGCAAAACAGTCATTATCTGTTGGTATTAGGTGCATATCGAGATAATGAAGTGTCACCTATCCACCCATTTATCTTGATGTTAGAAGAACTCAAGCAAGTAAAAACGATTGTTACTACAATTACTCTTCCACCTCTGACTTGTGATGATACCAATCATTTGGTTGCAGACACGTTGAATTGTTCTCTAGAATTTACCAAACTCCTGACCGAATTAATTCAGCGAAAAACTCAAGGTAATCCATTTTTTACCACCCAGTTTCTCAAAGCATTACACGAAGAAAAATATATTATCTTTAATTGCGATCGCCATTATTGGGAATGTGATTTGCTCAAAGTAAATGAACTATCACTCACTGATGATGTAGTGGAATTTATGGCATTGCAATTACAGAAATTACCAGCCGCAACCCAAAAGATTTTAAAATTAGCCGCCTGTGTCGGTAACACGTTTGATTTAGCAACAGTAATGCTGATCTCAGAACAATCGCCAACTGATACATCCACAGCATTATGGAAAGCTTTGCAAGAAGGCTTGATTATTCCTACAAGCCAAGTTTACAAATTCTTTCAATTAGAAGATACGGCACATTCTCAAGCAGAACACACCATCAATCCAACATATCGATTTCTACACGATCGCATTCAACAAGCCGCCTATTCTTTAATACCTGATGACCAAAAACAAGTCACGCATTATCAGATCGGGCAACAATTATTAAGTCATCTCTCGGAGGAAAAACAGCGGGAAAGTATTTTTGATATCGTCAATCATTTAAATATGGGGAGCGAGTTGATTACCACACAAAGACAAAGAAATCAATTAGCAAAGTTAAACCTTATGGCTGGAGAAAAAGCCCTGGCAGCAACGGCATACTCTGCTGCTGCTAAATATTTTGATAGTGGAGTTAAGTTTCTACATGCCGATAGCTGGCAAAGCGAGTATAGGCTGACATTATCTCTTTATGAATCTGCAATTGAGGCAGAATATCTTAACATCAACTTTGCTCATGCTCAATCCTTAGCTAATTTTGTTTTAGAGCGCACGACTAGCCTACTTGATCGCGTCAAATTTTATGAACTGCAAATTCAAATGTATATGGCTCAGTCAGAAACGCCAAAAGCACTGGCCATAGGTATGTCGGCTTTAGAACTTTTAGGAGTAGATTTAAACAATGCTCCCGCATCTTCAGCAATTTATCTGCCACAACTAGCCACAATAGAATCATTGCCAGTTATGCAAGATGCTCATCAAATTGCTGTTATGCGTATACTCATGGCAATTTTTTCTCCAGCCTACACCACAAAACCAGAACTTTTGTCCCCGATTGTTTTGACAATGATTAATCTAAGTTTAAAACAGGGACACACATCGCTGACTGCCTTTGCCTATGTATTTTATGGCATAATGCTGTGTGGATTTGAGAAGGATTTAGATAAGGGATATTACTCTGGATTACTGGCTTTGAAAGTATTAGAGCAGTTCTCAGCCAGAGAATTAGAGTGTAAAGTTAGCAATTTATTTAATGTTTTTATTAGACCTTGGAAAGAACCTCTAATTCAAACTATAGAACCATTAGGTAGGGCTAGTCAAATAGGTTTTGAAATGGGGGATATTGAGTATGCTAGTTATGCCACTGCTCATCGCTGTACCTATCGATTTCTAGCTGGAGAAAATCTTGTAGACTTACAAGAAAAACAAAAGATAGCGCTTGAAGTTTTGCAGCCAATTAAACAACATCATTCTCTGGTTAATGCTCAAATTTGGCAGCAACTCGTCTCCAATTTGTTGGGAGATGTTACTGATATAAAAAAATTATCCGGTGAGCATTTTGATGAAACTGAGCTTATACCCATTTTGTGTGCCGGAAATGATCGATCACTGTCGTTTACAGCTTATTTGGCTAAGTGTATTCTCAGTTATTTATTTGCCGATTATCCGGTGGCTGTAACATCAGCAGTTCAGGCAGCAAATTATGCAGATGCAGCTATTGGAGTGACTGTTGCACTCCACAACTTTTATTACTCTCTTGCGCTGCTGTCTCAATCTGAAGACAGTGGCACACCAAATATAAACAAAAATTATCAATCTCTGCTAGGCCAAATAGAAGTTAATCAAAAATTATTGAAAGTATGGGCTGTTCATGCGCCAAAAAACTTTGAACATAAATACAATTTGGTAGAAGCAGAAAAATGTCGAGTATTAGGCAAAAAAACAGCAGCCATTGAACTATATGATCGTGCTATTGGTGGAGCTATAAAAAATAATTATATCCAAGAAGCAGCACTCAGCAATGAGTTGGCGGCCAAATTTTACCTCGACTGGGGTAAAGAGAAAATTGCCCAAGTTTATATGCAGGAAGCTTACTATGGCTATGCTAATTGGGGTGCAGCAGCGAAAACTGAAGATTTAGAATATCGTTACCCTAACTTATTACTGCCCATTCTCCAAAAAATAAATCCTATTCTGAACATCTGGGATACTCTCGAAACTTTGGTTGTCCCTAATTTATCAATTCATTCTTCCACAAAAGTCAACGGTTCTTCTAGCTCTAGCATCAATAATGCACTAGATTTTACCGCCATCCTCAAAGCCTCTCAAGCATTATCCATGACAATTGTTCTGGATGAACTATTACAAAAACTCACGCAGATTGTTTTGCAAAATTCTGGGGGCGATTACTGTGCCTTAATTCTGCCCGATAGTGATGGTAACTGGCACCTCAAAGCCATTGCTACACTTGAAAGTACAGAACTTGTTTCTGAACCTCTGGAGGGGAATTTCCTGCTACCCGTTAAGCTGATACAGTACGTCAAAAATACCCAAGCAATTGTAGCCTTCGATAATCTAAAAACTGATCTACCCGTAATTGGGGAATATTTAACGAAGCACCAACCAAAAAGCGTAGTTTGCTTACCAATTCTGAATCAAGGAAATTTGATTGGGATTGTGTATTTAAAGAATCAGTCTACTAGTCAAGTATTTACAAATGAGCGCATTCTCATTCTGAATTTCCTGTGTACTCAAGCTGCTATTTCTCTAGAAAATGCTAGACTCCATGCCCAAGAACGGGCAAAATCCTATCGTTTAGAGCAATCTCAACAAAGATTACAAATTATCATTCAACAAACACCAGTAGCTGTCCTAGAGTGGAATACTCAGTTTGAGTTTCAAAATTGGAATCCAGCTGCGGAAAAATTATTTGGCTATACACAATCAGAAATATTAGGTAAACATTTTCGTACTATTATTCCTGAAGAGTATCACGCTTACACAGATGATATTGCCACTTCAATTTTAGCTGAAAATGGTGGTTCTCACGCTATTAATGAAAACATTACTAAAGATGGTCGACGGATTGTTTGTGAATGGTTTAATGCCGCACTACTTGATGCTAATGGAGAGATTTATGGTGGCGTTTCAATGGGGTTAGATATTAGCGATCGCCAACGGGCAGAAGCCGCCATTCAGAAAAAATCACAGGAACTAGAAATGGCTTTAAAAGCCCTACAGCAAGCACAATTACAAATTATTCAAAGTGAGAAAATGTCCGCTTTGGGTAACTTAGTTGCTGGTATCGCCCACGAAATGAATAATCCCTTGGGCTTTATTGCCGCTACTCTCAAACAAGCTAAACCCACCTTTGCTGATATTATTGAACACTTGAAAATCTATCAAGAAACTTTACCTGATAAGAGTGAAGAAATCCTCGATCACGAGTCAGAAATTGATTTGGAATATAGCTTAGAGGATTTACCAAAAATGCTCGATTCCATGACAATGGCTTGCGATAGATTAAAAAATATCAGCACTTCTCTACGCACATTCTCCCGTGCTGATAGAGATTATAAAGTGCCATTTAATCTTCATGAAGGCATTGATAGTACAATCTTAATTCTCAAGCATCGTCTCAAAGCCAACGAACAGCGTCCCGCGATTGAAGTAATAACTAGCTACGGTAATTTACCACAAATAGAATGTTTTCCTGGGCAATTAAATCAGGTATTTATGAATATTTTAGCAAATGCCATTGACGCATTGGAAGAATCAAATCATGGACGGAGTTTTGAGCAAATTCAAGCTCATCCTAACCTGATTACAATTACCACATCAATGACGGATAAATATGCAAAAATCTCCATTACTGACAACGGTAAAGGCATGAGCGAAGAGGTAAAATGCAAAATCTTTGACCATTTATTTACTACTAAAGCTGTAGATAAAGGTACGGGTTTAGGTTTGGCGATCGCTCTGCAAATTGTCGAGGAAAAACATAACGGTCAAATCGCAGTTAATTCTGTTATGGGAGAGGGAACAGAATTTCTTATTTCCCTTCCCATTAAGGCTTAATTTGGGAACTTTGATTTAAAAATTGCAATTCAATTCAGGTAGGTAATGCGGAAAAGTCGCTGCCTACCTGATTTTTATGTTTGGACATTACCCACCCTAGGATGATAGAGAATAATACTTTTTTGAAGTTGCAATTGGACACTTACTTAAGTAATAAAAGTGTTTAATTACACATATTTATTTGTTAGTAAATATCTCATCAATGGGAATACTAAGCTTATCTAAACTTGCTGCGCGTGGTTTCATCCATGTAGAGAAGCAAAGGCCAAAAAAAGCTAGAGGTGTATATAAATGGCTACTGAGTTTCCTACCCCCGTCATTCCTGGATATCAAATTAGCTTTCAACTGTATGCAGGTTCTAGAACCAGAGTATATCGTGCTATCCGCCAAGTCGATCAACTGCCAGTAGTCATCAAACTCTTGACCTCAGAATATCCCAGTTTTCAAGAATTATTGCAATTTCGCAACCAATATACGATTAGTAAAAATCTCCAAATTCCGGGGATTATTCATCCCTTGTCATTAGAAACATATCGCAATGGTTATATTTTGGTGATGGCGGATACAGGCGCGATCGCTCTACGGGAATACATCAAAACTAGCACTCTTTCCTTAGCAGAATTTTTAGCGATCGCCATTCAATTAAGCAATATTCTCCAAGATTTGCATCAACATCGCGTTATCCACAAAGATATCAAACCTGCTAATATCCTGATTCATCCCTACACTAAACAAGTACAACTGATTGACTTTAGTATTGCTTCCTTGTTACCTAGAGAAACTCAAGAAATCAAAAGTCCCAACGTTTTAGAAGGAACACTAGCTTACATTTCCCCAGAACAAACTGGGAGAATGAATCGGGGTATAGATTACCGGAGTGATTTTTATTCTTTAGGTGTGACATTTTACGAACTCTTGACTGGGAATTTACCATTTATTTGTAATGACCCAATGGAGTTAGTTCATTGCCATATAGCTAAAACGCTAACTATATTGGGAAACATATCAGATATACCGCCGGTGATTGCGGATATTGTCAAGAAATTGATGGCGAAAAATGCCGAAGATAGATATCAAAGTGCTTTGGGATTAAAGTTTGATTTAGAAACTTGTTATGAGCAGTTGCAAGATACTGGCAAAGTTGAATATTTTGCCATTGGTAGACGGGATATTTGCGATCGCTTCCTCATCCCTGAAAAACTCTACGGACGAGACGTAGAAGTTACCAGCATAGTGCAAGCTTTTGAGCGCGTCGCCAACGGTAAAACCGAAATGATGCTAGTAGCAGGATTTTCCGGGATTGGTAAAACCGCCGTCATCAATGAGGTTCACAAACCCATTACCCGACAACAAGGCTATTTCATCAAAGGTAAATTTGACCAGTTTAATCGTAATCTTCCCTTATTAGCTTTTGTCCAAGCTTTGCGAGATTTAATCGGGCAGTTATTATCCGAATCAGACACCCAATTAAACCAATGGCGCAGCAAAATTCTCACAGCTTTGGGTGATAATGGACAAGTTTTAATTGAAGTGATGCCAGAACTCGAAAGAGTGATTGGTAAACAACCTGCCGCACCAGAACTTTCGGGAACCGCCGCCCAAAATCGTTTTAACTTATTATTCCAGAAATTTATTGCTGTTTTTACCACAGCAGAACACCCATTAGTCATGTTTCTTGATGACTTGCAATGGGCAGATTTAGCTTCTTTGCAATTGATTAAACTGCTGATGGCAGATAAAAATTATCTGTTATTGTTGGGAGCTTATCGAGACAATGAAGTATCGCAGACACACCCATTAATTTTGACAGTTGAGGAACTCCAGCAAGTTGGCAAAACAGTTAATACAATTACCCTTGCGCCTCTAATGTTAAGTGATGTCAATCAGTTAGTTGCAGATACGCTGCATTGTACAACAGAGCGATCGCTTCCCCTGACAGAATTAATTGTCCGCAAGACCCAAGGTAATCCCTTTTTCATTACTCAGTTTCTCAAAGCATTATACGAAGATGGCGAAATTAAATTTAATTGTGAACAGGGATATTGGGAATGTGATATTGTCCAAATTAATGCCTTATCTCTCACAGATGATGTGGTGGAGTTTATGGCACAACAATTGCAGAAGTTACCTGATGAAACACAACAAATAGTCAAATTAGCTGCTTGTATCGGTAATCAATTTGATTTAGCCACCTTAGCGATTGTTTCTGAACAATTACAGATGGAAGCAGCAACAGCTTTATGGAAGGCTTTACAAGAAGGCTTAATTCTCCCTCAAAGTGAAGTTTATAAATTTTATCTCAACCATGAACAAACAGATACAAATACTCACAACATTGAAAATTTAACCTATCGCTTTCTCCACGATCGCGTCCAACAAGCTGCTTACTCTTTAATTCCCGATCGCCAAAAACAAGCCACTCACCTCAAAATTGGCCAATTACTCTGGAGTAATACCCTAGAGCAAGAGTTAGAAACACGCATTTTTGATATTGTCAATCAGCTAAATATCGGCATTGAATTAATTACAGAACCATCCCAAAAAGAACAATTAGCCCAGTTAAACTTACGGGCTGGACATAAAGCTAAAGTTGCGACAGCCTACTCTGCGGCTGTGAGTTACTTAAATACAGGTTTAACACTTTTAACAGCAAATAGTTGGCAAAGTCAGTATGATTTAACTCTACAGTTTTATGCAGCTTTAGCAGAATCAGAATATTTAAACACTAATTTTTCTCAATCTAAATACTTCATTGAGCAAACGCTTTTATCGGCTCGCAACTCACTAGATAAAATCAAAGTTTATGAAATCCAGATTTTATCTTACACTGCTCAAAACAAACTGATAGAAGCTATAAATACAGGGAGAGAAGCTTTAGACTTGCTAGGTGTAGATTTTCCTGAAGATTGTGATTTTGAGACAATGATTACCCAACATCAACAACTCAAAATTATTTTAGGCGATCGCCCCATAGAAACTCTTGCAGATTTACCAATTCTCCAAGACTCTCATCAATTAGCGGCGATGCGAATCTTAGTTGGTTTATTTGCATCTGTGTATTTAGCTAAACCACAGTTATTACCTTTAAAGATATTCACAATGGTGAAAATCTGCATTCAAAAGGGTAACTCTCCTCAAGCAGCTATAGCCTATAGTTTGTATGGCTTATTTTTGTGCGCTACCGGAGAAATTGAGCGCGGCTATCAATTTGGTCAACTAGCAACTATTGTCTTAGAACAATTGCAAGCTAAAGAGTTAACTAGTAAAGTTAATCTCACCTTTGCTTTATTTATTAAACATTGGCAAGATTCTCTGCGTTCTACATTACCTGTGTTTTTATCAGGTCTAACCAGTGGGCTAGAACACGGTGATTTAGAATATGTTGGTTATTGTGCTAATTGTTATTGCCAATTTCTATTTTGGACAGGTGAACATCTCGAAATTGCCGAAGCTGAAGCTGATAAATACTGTTTGCTGATTGAAGATATTAAGCAAGAAGCTTCTTTAATTTGGGCAAATACATGGCGACAAACAGTAATGAATTTGCGTGGTAAGGCTGAAAATGCCAAAATGCTGATTGGTTCTAGCTTTAGTGAAACTCTGACTCTGCCATCTTTGATTCAAAGTCGTAATGTGAATGGAATTTGCTATGTTTATCTAGCAAAACTCTTACTATGTTATTTATTTGGTGATGTGGAAATTGCCAAAGATTATGCTAGTAAATTTGAAGAATATGAACAAGGAGCAGCGGGATTATTGATTATTCCGCTGAAGAATTTTTATCAATCTTTGAGTTTGTTGTCATCATATTCTAGTTCAGATACAGAACAAGTAACTGTAGATTTAGAGAAGATTGCAAACAATCAAAAATCAATGAAGATATGGGCAGATCATGCTCCTATGAACTACCTACACAAGTTTCAATTAGTAGAAGCTGAAATTCATCGAGTATTAGGCAAATACTATGAAGCTGGTGATTTGTACGATCGCGCGATCGCTCTGGCTCAAACTAACGGCTATCTGCAAGAAGCAGCCCTCGCCCATGAATTAGCAGCAAAGTTTTACCTAGCTTGGGGTAAAGATAAAATCGCCACAGCTTATATGCAGCAAGCTTATTATGGTTATGCTCATTGGGGTGCAAAAGCCAAAACTGACGATTTAGAAAGCCGCTATCCCGATTTACTGCGTCCCATTTTCCAGCAGACAACACCAATTCTCAACCCATTGGAAACCTTGGCTGCTATTACTAACTCCCATGTCTCGATTCATAACGCAACAAACACTAACACCTCTAATACAAGTCTGAATATTGCTTTAGATTTTGCTGCTATTCTCAAAGCCTCTCAGAGTCTATCTAGCACAATTCAACTAGATGAACTATTACATCAACTAACTCAGATTATTCTACAAAACTCTGGGGGCGATCGCTGCGCTTTAATCTTGCCAAATAGTTATGGAATATGGGAGGTGAGAGCCATTACCACATCCGAAACCACAGAACTTTGTCGCCAACCCTTGGAAGGTAATTCCATCCTCCCCGTCAAACTGATTCAATACGTCAAAAACAACCGAGAAGTTGTAGTAATTAACGAACTCAAAACAGATTTACCTGTAATTGATGAGTATTTACATCAGCGCCAACCAAAAAGTCTGTTATGCTTACCAATCATCTATCAGGGAAGCTTGATTGGGATTTTGTATTTGAAGAATCGCTTTACTAGTGGAGTGTTTACAGGCGATCGCATCCTTATTCTCAACTTCCTTTGTAGTCAAGCTGCTATTTCTCTAGAAAATGCTCGCCTTTATCAGCAAGCTCAAGCTTATGCTCAACAGTTGGAACAATCTCAACTCCAGATAGTACAAAATGAAAAAATGGCATCTTTGGGTAACTTAGTCGCTGGTGTTGCTCATGAAGTTAATAACCCCATTGGTTTTCTTTACGGTAGTATCAGTAACGCTCAAGAATACACTCAGGATTTAATCAGACATCTAGAACTTTATCAGCAATACTACTCTGAACCTGTTGCACCAATTCAAAATAATGCCAAGAATATCGATTTGGACTTTTTAATTGCAGATTTACCCAAGTTACTGCATTCCATGACTGAAGCAACTGAGCGTATTAAATCGATTAGCACCAGTCTGCGTACCTTTTCCCGTGCAGATACGATTAATCAAGTGATGGCTAACATTCATGATGGTATTGATAGCACCTTGTTAATTTTAAAATACCGCCTCAAAGCCAACGAACATCGTCCTGCCATTAATATTCAGCAAGAATACGGTGATATACCTTTAATTGAATGCTTTCCTGGTCAGTTAAACCAAGTATTTATGAATATCTTGGCTAATGCCATTGATATGTTTGATGATATGGCACAAGAACGCACATTTGCCGAATTGCAAACTCATCCTCAAGAAATTACTATCCGCACTCAAGCAATTGCCAACCAAGTTTACATCCATATTCAAGATAACGGTAAAGGGATGAGTGCCGAAGTTCAAGCAAAAATTTTTGACCATTTATTTACTACCAAAGCAGTTGGTAAAGGTACTGGTTTGGGAATGGCGATCGCTCGTCAAATTGTGGAAGAAAAACACAACGGTAAAATCGAAGTTAATTCAATTTTGGGAAAAGGCACAGAATTCATCATTTCCTTGGCTATTAAGACTGCTTGAGTCTGGGTAATGCTGTGTATACCTAAAAACCTTGTCAGGGCTGGGTGTAGGGGATTTTGTTATGTGTTCAGTCTTTTTATTTTATGATTAATTCTTTCCCTCACACCTCTACACCCATTCGTAGCAAAATTTTCCCCTTTTCTTAGTGCCATTCACCTCTCTCTGTGCAGAAACAGCAAAATACTCTCCCCAGCCACCTTAATGATACGTCTTTATACTTGTAACAGCAAAGAAGTGACTAAGTAATTCCACATTATATTATACAAAGTAGGTAAAAAATGTACTGTCTAGTAAACAAAGCCGTTCAAGATATGATTTGTGAGTGCCACAGAGAAGATTCGTGGAAAACTATTAAAGAGTCATCACAAAATACGTCGGTAAAATCTATTTCTACGACTCCTGGCGACAGGGAATATAGCTATTGCTAGATGCGGACATCTTTAAAAACACTATAATCTACATCTGTTGAACAGAGAGATTTGCTTGTGGATGTCATAGTAAAACGATCGCAAACACTTAAACAAGCCTTGGTTGATTTTGTCCTAGATGCGGAAGGCGAACTCGCACAAGCACTAGAAATTTATGCAGCCGCACAGTCGCGTCGAGGAAGTGGCGATAATACCCAACAAGGTTTAATTATTGATAGCTTTATTACAGAGGGAAAAGTTGGGGATAATTCACCTATAGAGTTATTTATTGCCAGCAATGCAGACTTATCAGAGAGCGATCGCCATTTACTCAATAGTTGGCATCGTACCTTTATGGGTTTATTTACCATCACCCAGATTCTACCTGATGGCTTGGAAATGATGAACTGGCTGACAGCTAAAAATTACATTGTCACGTCTAATAGTCCTGAAAAACAACGAGATATTTCTCGTTTCCAGATAGGAGATATATTGCTTACCCGTATTTCACCCCTGACTGAAAATGAGTGGATATTTTCTGGGACTCACACTTTTATGGGTAAACTCGGTAAGCCAAAACTCGCTGTTGCAATTGGTAATTTTAAAGATAATTATAAAAGTCATCTTTACAGTGATGCCCCCGAATTACTCGAAGAAGCATGGCAGTCAGTAGAACAATATCATCAGCAGTTTGTTGACTTTTTTGGTAGTGATGAAGTTACTTTACCAGGATACCAATTAAACAAAAAAATAGTTGAATTTCAAGAAATTATCAGTAACAAATATCTCCAAGCAGCCGGACTAGATACTTCCAAATCTTTGGATGAGATAGCAGCAGAAGCAGGTATTAGTGAAGAAGAAATTACCGCAGCTGCTAAAGAAGTTGGCGTTGACTCTAATGCAGTTTCGCAAATGCTAAATGGAAAAAATGGCAAGCAAAAAATGGTTGCACCAAAGGTAGACTTACCTGCTGAATTACGAAAAGCTGAACAAGCCACAGCAATTTCTCATCCGCGTTGGGGGCTAATGTTTTTACCAACATATACTAAGTTTACAACTATTTTATTAGCTGATGATTGGCAAAGTATTGCAGGTGCAGAAAAACTAATTCGTCACTACTTAGAAAATAAAAGCATTAATGCTTATGTTTGGCATCAGTTAGCAAAAAAATATCCGAATCAACTAGAAAAAGTCTTGCAAGATTTCTTGCAGAGTCATGAGTTTAGCCTGAGTAATGACTTGGATAAACTCTTGCAAGAGTTTGGTAAACCTACTGAACCAGAATTACCCGAAATTGCCAGTGTGCCTTTACATCTGCATAATTTATTTCAAGAAGCACTGGCAGAAGTTAATAAATCTAAACCCAAAGCTAAGGCGCAAAAACAAGCCGCAAAAGGTTTTCAAAGAGGTTAGGCTAATTCAAGTGCAACTCAAATCCAGGTAATACATCTTCCCCAGACAGAATTGCTGGAATTTGGATTACTTCGACAGAATTTTCTTGTCGATAAATTTCTACTTTGCCATCTTGATAATTAATCAGCCATCCTAAACGCAAACCATTTTCTATATATTCCTGCATTTTTTCTTGCAAAGATTTGAGCCTATCTGTTTCAGAACGCAGTTCAATGGCGAAATCTGGTACGAGTTGCGGGAATTTTTTGCGTTGTTCTAGCGTTAAAGCTTCCCACCTTGCCAGTTTTACCCAAGCTGCATCAGGAGAACGTTTTGCACCATTTGGCAGGATAAAGATAGTTGAAGAACTAAAAACTTTGCCTAATTTAGCTTGACGATTCCAATTATTCAAATCTGTAATTAAGTCTGCTTCTTGATTTCCGCTTTCTCCTCCTACTGGTGGCATAATAATTAATTCTCCTGCTGCGTTCATTTCCAAGTTTAAATCACGATTGGCAATACACAATTGATAAAATTGCTCATCACTTAAATGCGCGATGGGTTCTAGATTGAGAACTACAGTATTCATTTAACTTGTCCTCGTGGCTTTTTTGCTAACTTCAGTTACTTTTGATTAAATTTTAACAGTGGAGTATCAGAGATGGTTTATCACATAAACCAGAAATTGTAGTGGCGTAGCCAGCCTAATTATTGATGAACGGGAAATTCCCAACTTTTTAAAGCAGCCTGGGGAGTTTCATCTGTAAAACTTAATTTTATATTGTATAACTTGGTATAAGTTCTCAGGGTAAGAATATGGCTACCTTAAATCGCGTTCTGTTTATTCAAGATACAGTTCTTAAACAAGAACCAGTACAATCCAGTCAATTACCTAGCACTAAGCAACAAAGTATTCCCATTGGTACGCTGCTTGTACTTAAGTCTTATGAACTCCCAATCAATAACTCTGACCACTATAAATTATTTTTAGAAGATATTCAGTTTAAAGGTTTTAGTAGTAACTGGTTTGCTTTTGGGAAACACGCCAAAATTATCCAAGAGGAAATCACTCCTGTTACGAATATTAGCGCGATCGCCACTAAGCAACAATCTAAGGATAGTGTAAAAGTTACTGTAGATCGTCAGTCGGTCGGGAATCAACAAGGTTTTCTCAAGCTGGTGTTTAACGCAGAGACGATAATTAAGCGCCAACCTGTTGATTCTAAGGTGCTGAATGATCAATCTAAACAGATAATTCCCGCAGGTACAGAATTAATTTTATCAACAGATAAGCCGGATACTAATAATAGTGTGAAATTCTCCATTCAGGATAATCATCTCAGATTTAACCTGAAGGATGTTGAATTTAAAGGTTTCTCGAAAGATTGGTATGTCTTTACGCAACACGTCGGTATTCAACGCGTTGATTAGATATTTCCCAAAAAAACTGTTGCATAGTTGAGGGAGGATTGCGATCGCAAAATCCATCGGTGCTACCAGTGAAATCACAATTGTGATCGCAATAATTAAGGTTTTTCGTCTAAAGTGCTATATTTAGTCCCATCAGTAAAAATACTGGTTAAATTTAAGTTAAAAATAAGACGCATTTTTTAACCACGAGAGAAAATTGAGTAGGGATACGTAGAGTGAAAAGCCAGTTTTCAAAATACTACAGGCTGTTAGTTATTTTTGCCTGTACGGTGTTGATTGCCTTTGCTGGTCAAGCTGCGATCGCGCAGAATAATAGCCCTTGGCGCAATCAACGCAGACAGCCGGTAGAAATGATTGTCGGCGGTGATTTTGTGGTCACGATGAATGATGCACAACCTGTAATTAAGAATGGTGCGGTGGCCCTCAACGACGGCAAAATTGTTGCTGTAGATACACAAGACAAAATCATGGCATCTTACAGATCTGCCAAGAGACTATCCGGCGAAGGTAAGGTACTCATGCCTGGTCTTGTCAATGGTCATTCTCATACAGCAATGGTGTTGTTTCGCGGTCTGGCAGACGACTTAAACTTACAAGATTGGTTACAAAATTATATATTTCCCGCAGAAGGACAGTTCGTTAACGAAAACTTCATCCGCGTTGGTGAGACACTGGCTTGTTGGGAAATGATTAGTGGTGGCACTACGACATTTGTTGATATGTACTTCAAGCCCGATGTTGCCGCTAGAGTAGTTGATCAATGTGGCTTGCGGGCTGTAATAGCACCTTCATCTATCGATTTTCCTAGCCCTGGTTTTCGCGGCTGGGATGATGCGTTTGCTGCGGCAGTAGATTTCGTGAAACGTTGGAAAGGACGGAACCCACGAATTATCACAGCTTTAGCTCCTCACGCTCCTTACACTGTCTCGCCAGAGCATCTGAAACAAGCTATCCAGGCAGCACGTCAATACGATGTGCCATTGACGATTCACCTTGCAGAAACACCAACCGAAGTTCAAGACATCCAACAGCGCTATAATGCCACCCCAGTACAACATCTAGAAAATATCGGGTTCTTAGATCCGCGAGTCTTTGCTGCTCATGTAGTTTGGCCTAATGAAAGTGAAATTGCGCTGATGGCAAGACGCGGTGTTGGTGTCATCCATAATCCTGAATCGAATTTGAAGTTGGCTTCTGGCTTTGCACCTGTTCCGGCGATGGTACAGGCAGGAATTAAAGTTGGTCTGGGTACGGATGGTGCTGCGTCCAACAATGATTTAGATATGTGGGAAGCGATTCGTCTTACTGCCCTGATTCATAAAGGCACAACTCTCGACCCTACCACTTTACCGGCCAGGACTGTCTTACGGATGGCAACCTTGGGAGGTGCAGAAGCCCTCGGTTTGGCTGATAAAATTGGTGCTGTCAAAGTTGGGTTGCAAGCAGATTTAATTCAAGTAGACCTCACATCTGCACACCTGACTCCTCTTTACGATGTTATTTCCCATCTCGTTTATGCAGCAAAAGCTGAGGATGTTGATACTGTAATTGTGGATGGGAAAGTTCTCATGTCTGAGCGTAAGGTTCTTACGGTTGACACTAAGCAAGTTCGGCGTGAAGCTATCAGGATTGGTGAGCAGATTCAAGCAGAGATCCGTCCATCGAATTAACTCTTGTTTTGAAACATCACCAAACAAAATTCTCTTCTAGGACTTACGTAAAAAAACTCTCAAAGTCTCATTCCTCTGTGAACTCTGCGTCTCTGTGGTTCGATTTTCCGTAGCCTGTGCGTAAGTCCTGTCTTCCAATGGCTTGAAAATCCATGCCTTAGTACGCCGCTTAGGCTGTTTAGTTTTCTCGATTGGTAAATAAAATGGCGCGATCGCACAGTGTTGATCGCGCCGCCAATAATCAGCTACGTACTACAATTTTGGCGTTGCATATTTTCAGTAATGCCGAAAAATCATTTTTGAGTTGACACAGTTAATACTTGCGGTGGGGTAGCATCGGGGGGATAGAGAAAGTCTACTTCCACTAATCTGCGATCGCTCGCTTTCAGATTTAATACTACCAGTGGCTCTCCTGGTTGACCCCGCTTTTGGACTAAATGCACAAATTTGGTTTGCGCCATACCTCTATCATCTTTGTACCGTATCCGCACACTTCCACGAAAGAATGTTTGGCGTGCTGGGGTGCTAAAAAAGCGCAGTCCAGGTTTCACTAACTGGTCTTCTTTAATTGGGGTTTGCATGGCCACAGCCACAGTTTGCGGTGTAGATGTGTTGTTATATAACGGTAACTTCAAGTTGTATTGAATTGCATAGTTACCATGTGCGCGATATGCAGTATCGGGATAACGCGCTAACATCGGCGCACTTTGAATTTGATTAGTCCCCAAAGTTCCGCCGTGCAAGGTACTCAAGGCATAGGAAATAGCTTGTCCCGCCTGGGGAATGGTTAAGAATCTGGCTTTGGGACTATCTACTATAAATGCACGCCAAAAGGAACCGCCGACAACCCCCGCGACTCTTCCGTAAATTCTCGGTTTACCAGTTTCTTCTAAAGGAGTAGGTGTTTTATCCCGTGGCGTGGATAGTTCACCGTTATCTAATAAATTTTCCCACTCTGCTAAAGTTGGCGCACGTTCGCTACCATCAGCATTATCCTTGGCAAACATCGCTAAACTAGCGGCGTAAACTGTCCCATTAGTCCGCAAGCGCATCAAGGTAGACCGACCATTTAAAGGCGGCGTTAACCCTTGTACGGGAATGGGGAGATTAAGTAACATTTGACTTTGCTTAGGTGCAAGAATTATTTGCGCCGGAAAAATTGATTGTCGCCTTCCTCTGAGAATATCAGACATAGCGCGATCGCCTGGCCCGGCAAATACTTTACCCGCAGCATCTTCGACAAACGGCGGTAACTCAATAAATGGTGCATCGGGTTGACTTAAATAACTCGCCGCTTGCAAGACATTGACGGTGACTGGTTGGTCAGTTGGGTTATGCAGAATTACACCGAGATAGAGCGATCTCAGATTTTCTGGGGGGTCGGCTTTCGCCACATGGTGAGCAAAAATATCAAATCGTCCCCGAAAAGGAAAATTTAAATGCGCTGTTGGGACTTTTTTACTATCCCCTGGAAAAGTAGACAATAAAATTCCTTCTTTCAACACCAATTCTGGACTATTGCTATTAAACGTTGGGACTGAATCTAACTGTCCTGGTAAAGGCAAAACTTGTTGCTGTTGGACAACTTCTTCTGGTGGTGGTGTGGGCGGTGTGGCTTGAGCAATCAGTAAGCTGAGTAAAAATGACAACATATACTTAGGTGACTATTTTTCCTACAAGACGCACACCATTTTATGCGAGTGCCAAATTGTGAATAATTAATAAGAAATCGGCAACAATAGCTACCAAATTTTCTTGATTTAAAATTGGAACGTGAACAAATATACAACGATTTGTCAGTTGATATTGGTGTAAATAGTCAAGAACTGCATAATAAAGACCCTCGCACACAAATTTACCGCAGTCCTTACTAATATCAGTTGCTACTGTTCCCGAAACTAATTTTTCCAAATTTACTCCGGTCGCCAAAAAAATTTCTCCTTGATTAGCACCCATCTCTACACTTAATCGCTGGCGACTTGCAGCCATGCCACAACAGATAATGTAATCTGGTTGCAACTGGGAGATTTTTTGAATTACCCAGGAACTAGCCAGCATCACATCTACAGGTAACAGCCGGAGAAATTTTAAATCGTGGGGAATGGAATCAACTTGACTCACTTCTTGCAATAAATCATCCGATGAATTTGACGGTTGATCATTTAACCAAGTGTCAAAAGAAGTTAATAGAATTCTTTTCTTCATTAGAATTATTATTTAGAATAGAAAAACCCTCCATAATAAATTTACAAGGAGCAGGTCAATGCCAGTTATTGCAGTCGTAGATTACGACATGGGAAATTTGCACTCAGTCTGTAAAGGCATAGAAAAAGCTGGGGCAACTCCTAAGATTACAGATTCTGCTAAAGAGATATCATTAGCAGATGCGGTAGTATTGCCAGGAGTTGGTGCATTTGATCCCGCAGTGCAACATCTCAGAGAACGGAATTTAGAGCAACCAATTAAAGACGCGATCGCTTCTGGTAAACCTTTCTTAGGAATTTGTTTAGGATTGCAAATTCTATTTGAATCAAGTGCAGAAGGAACCCAACCAGGGCTAGGAATTATCAAAGGAAAAGTCCGCCGATTTCAGCATGAACCAGGAATTACAATTCCCCACATGGGTTGGAATCAACTGGAATTTACTCAACCAAAAAGCATTTTATGGGAGCATTTACCTGCAAACCCTTGGGTTTATTTTGTGCATTCTTATTATGTTGACCCAACAGATCCGCAAGTTCGGGCTGCAACTGTTACCCACGGTACTCAAACTATCACAGCTGCTATTGCCAAAGAAAACCTGATGGCAGTGCAATTTCACCCGGAAAAATCATCTAATATAGGATTGCAAATCCTGTCTAATTTTGTTTCTCAAGTTCGTGAACAAATTGCCGCATAAGATTTGTGATTTGTCATTTGTGATTTGTCATTTGTTTTGTTACAGACTAATGACTAATGACCATTGACCAATGACTAATTATCATGAGCCTGAGAATTTACGGCAAACGTCCGATTAAAACCTTACCAGGGAAAGAAACCAGACCTACAAGTGCTAGGGTAAGGGAAGCTGTTTTTAATATTTGGCAAGGCGAAATTGCAGATTATCGCTGGCTAGATTTGTGCGCCGGTAGTGGTTCAATGGGCGCAGAAGCTTTGTGTCGAGGAGCCAGCTTGGTAGTAGGAATTGAACAATCAAGCCGAGCCTGTGCAATTATTCAAGAAAATTGGCAGCAATTAGCTAACAGTGAACAAAAATGGCAGCTATTGCGGGGTGATGTAATTCAACAGTTAAAAATTTTGTCAGGAAAACAGTTTGACAAAATTTATTTTGATCCGCCATACACCAGTGGATTATATCAACCTGTGCTAGAAGCGATCGCTGATTATAATTTGTTAGATACTAAAGGTGAAATCGCCGTAGAACACAATCCCCAAGGCTGGACACCACCAACAATCCCCAATTGGGAAATCTCGCGTCAAAAAGTTTACGGTAACACAGCTTTGACTTTCTACAGAATTATGGACTCAGCTACAGACAGTGAAACGGGCGGTTAGAAACCGCAGCTACACAGACAAAACCGACACTTCGACAGGCTCCGTGACCGCCTACGTGGGTTTCAAATCTTTGATTTTCAGTTAGTCCGCGCAGGCGGACTTAGTTTGTGTAGCCGCGAATTCCATTCGCCTAATAGCTTGGGACATCAACAGATGAGAAAACATAGACACCACAAGGTTTTTAACCCTGTTACCTGTCACCTGTTACCTGTCCCCTACTATATCAACCACCCAACTCGTTGGGACGCTTGTATTGCTTGTATGCAGCGTAAAATAGACCAGCGAGAGTAACGACAATTAGACCAAGGACAATACCTGAAAGCAGGGGTTCAACCACTTTAAATCTCCTGTTTGCAATTATTAATGATTCATATCCCGTTTTTGATTTTACCAAATTACGGCGAATCCCGCTTACCGCAGTGTTTTGGAGCGATAACCACTTGTAAGAAAACAGTCATCTGCGCTTGCAGTGGAAATCAAGAACTTTTAAGCTATGTGTAGGAAATGAAAAATTTTATCACCTTACACTTTCACGGCAAACCTTTTGGATAACCAGATTACCAAACCTGAAATTCTAATTCAGCGGATCGCCTTGTTGGCTCTAGCGATACTGCTAGTAATTCCTTTGGGCATCTTTGGTGTTCAAATGGTACAAGCCTCAGATCCTTACGTTAAAACAGTTCTTTCCTTAACGGGAAACCCAGAGCAAGGAAACGCTATTTTTCAAATTAATTGTGCTGGTTGTCATGGTTGGCAAGCAGATGGGCGAGTCGGCCCTAGTTTACAAGCTGTTTCTAAACGTAAATCTCGTTATAAGTTGATTCACCAAGTTATTAGCGGTGAAACACCGCCTATGCCCAAATTTCAGCCTAGTACCCAAGAAATGGCTGACCTTTTGAGCTTTTTAGAAACTTTGTAGTGATTTACTTTTATTAAAAAATATTTAAAGATTTGGGAAGCAAAGGTTTTCTACATCTTTAATTTTTGTTAACCATACTTTGAAGATAACTGCGGCTGTAATCACATAGATTATGACATTGTTAATTGGTGAAATCTTTAAAGTAACTGAGTTTATACTCGGAACTCACCACTTAACTATGAGTGGAAGGGTGGTTGAATGTGTAAAAATGAATTGCGTGATGATGCGATCGCAGTTGGAATAAAAAATGACAGAAGTTCTCCAAATTGGCAACCGTGCAATCCCAGCGACTGAGCTAATTTCTTTACTGGCAAGTTATCAAATGCTGCCACAACTACTAAGGGAATTAATTATCGATGAAGCGATCGCAAATATAGAATGTACACCAGAAGAAATTACCCGCGCTCAACAGCAGTTTTACTTAGAACGACAATTAAAAACTGATACAGACATTAAAGCTTGGATGGCCTATCACGGTATCACAGTAGATCAATTAGAATCTGTAACTATTCGCAGACTGAAAATTGAAAAATTCAAGCTAGACACTTGGGGTAACAAGCTAGAATCTTACTTCTTTCAAAACAAAACCAAACTAGATAAAGTAATTTATTCCCTACTACGCACTCAAGATATCGGACTTGTCCAAGAACTTTACTTTCGACTCCAGGCTAAAGAACAGTCATTTGCAGAAGTCGCCCAAGAATACTCTCAAGGCCCAGAAGCCCAAACTGGTGGACTAGTCGGCCCTGTTGAACTACAAGCAATCCATCCGGGAATGGCACAGTTGTTATCTAGCAGTCAACCAGGTCAAGTTATACCACCAGCCCGCATAGCCGAATGGGTTGTGATTCTGCGTTTGGAGAAACTCATCCCAGCCCAATTAGATGACCAGATGAAAGCAAGATTACTGAATGAACTTTTTGAAGCTTGGCTACAAGAACAGCAAAAACAAATCCAAAAATAGTTAATTGTCCATAGTCGTTTGTATCTACCAGATAACCATTCACCACTAACTAAATTGCTGGGCATAAAATCTAGCATAGCGACCTTCCAGCATCAATAATTCCTCATGATTACCCGATTCCACTATTTGCCCTTTTTCCATAACGAGAATGCGATCGCATCTTCGCACTGTACTTAAACGATGGGCAATAATAAATACTGTCCGGTTCTGCATGAGTCTTTCTAGGGCTTCTTGCACCAAAGCTTCCGATTCTGAATCTAATGCAGATGTGGCCTCATCTAAGATTAATATACGCGGATTCAGGAGAACAGCACGGGCGATCGCAATTCTTTGGCGTTGTCCACCCGATAAATTTACGCCACGTTCACCTACCCAAGTTTCATAACCTTCTGGTAACTGGGTAATAAATTGATGGGCGTTAGCAATTTTCGCAGATGCCATAACTGCATCCATCTCAAAAGCATCTTGTCCAAAAGCAATATTTTGAGCCAGGGTTCCCGAAAATATCACTGTTTCTTGGGGAACAATGCCAATTTGTCGCCGCAGACTATGTAAGGTGACATCCCGAATATCAATATCATCTATGAAAACTTGCCCAGAATTTGGGTCATAAAAACGGGGAAGGAGATTCACAAAAGTGGTTTTTCCTGCACCAGAAGCACCCACCAAAGCGATCGCTTCTCCGGGTAATGCTAGTAAACTTATATCTTGCAGGACTGGTTCACCGGGTTTGTAAGCAAAAGAAATCTGGCGATATTCTACTTTACCTTTAACTGGTGGTAGGGCGATCGCAATTGTTTTTTCTATTACCTTTGGTTGAATCGCCATCAATTCAAATACTCGGTCTAAGGATGCTTCACCTTGTTTAAACTCATTGTAGTTGTTGGTTGTATGACCAATCGGGTCAATTAACAATGCCGCCGCCGCTAAATAACTGAAAAAATCTCCCACAGTTAAGTTGCGTTGATAAATTTGCCACGTACCAACCATTAATAAAGATAAGGCACTTAAAGCTTCTAAAAAACCAATGATGGGAATTTGGATGGCTTTGAGGCGTTCTGCGGAATACTTCGCTTTTAAAGAACGTTCCGCTTCATAACCAAAACGAGCAATTTCATAATTCTCTGCTGCAAACGCTTGGACAAGGCGAATTCCGCTGAACACTTCCGTCAAAATAGCCGATAATCCCGATACGCGATTTTGACTTTTCACAGAATACTGACGTAGCCGTTCCCCAAACCAGCCAATTAACACTCCCATTAACGGTGCAATCACAATTGTGGCGAGTGTGAGTTGCCAATTCAAATAAATCATGTATATGGGTATGGCAATTAACTGCAACACACAGGGAATAAAGTCGTGCAGTAGTTTGTTGACAACTTCCCCCACCCGATCTACATCTTCTGTCAGGCGGTAAGCTAAATCACCTGTTTTAGCTTGTTCAAAATAGCTTAAATCTAATTTTTGCAAATGGCTGTATACTTGCTTGCGGAGATAATAAGCCACTCTTAAAGCGACTTTAGCCATGTACATATCTTGTACGGACTGAAAAAAGCCACGTACCAGAAATATCAAAGCACAAACACCTGCTATTTGGGCGATCGCTACTACATTACCTTGACCAAAAGGCGCTGCTAATTTACCAGCAAGATTAATTAACGTTAGTGTCGCCAGCACGTAGCCAATAATGCCGATTAAGCCTTTGATAATGTTTGCCCACTGGGGTTTGATATATGGCAGTAGTTGCCAGTAATTAGAACGGGTTTTCAAGCTATGACTTCCAGAATATGATTTTACTTGGTTTGACGCTATCAGCTTTTGTGTAGTTTCAATTCACCAATTTTAAAATTAATTAATGTTTTTCAGATCCATCGCCTGAGACGATCCTCTGAAAAACACTGTAAAAGATGTTTAATAGCCTATTTTGAATATCTTCAAAAGATTAAAGCATTAACTAAACCATATTGGCAGATATACATCTATAATTTCCGCAAATATTGCCATTACAAGTTTTATCGGATACATTGCATCTAGCAGTTTTAGTCCTAAGTAGAATAACTGCGTAAAATCCAACTATCACGGATAACAATTACCGACTAGCCACTTATAATTATTGGGTAAATATTATGAAAACTTTGATTAAACAAGCTATTTTTAGGTTCATAATTTTCTGGTTTTCACCACTATTAATACCATTTATATTCACAACAGAGAAAGAAATTATTACTGCTGATATCAAACGATGGGCTGAAGTTTTAAGTTTGCCAGAGCAACCCTTGTGGATGCAATTACTTGTCCTACTAGACAAAACACAAGAATTTAGAAATTTGTACTATTATCGTCTATTTAAAGGCAATTTAACCGGGCGTATTTCAATGTATTTACTGAAAATACTTTACCCAGAATGTCCTTCTCTTTTCTTAGATTCTTCTTCTTGTATTGGAGCAGGTTTATTTATCCAGCATGGATTTAGCACTATTATTATGGCAGATATAGGTGAACACTGTTGGGTAAACCAACAAGTAACAATTGGATATAAAGATAAATCAGGTCGTCCCAAAATTGGCAATAATGTTCGGATTACGGCGGGGGCTAAAGTATTAGGTAATATTCAAGTAGGTGATAATGTCACAATCGGCGCAAATGCAGTTGTTGTTAAAGATGTTCCTAATGATTGTGTAGTTGTGGGAATTCCGGCTGCAATTATTAGAAGAAATGGAGTCAAGGTTGAAGAGAAATTGTAAATTAGGCGTGGGGATTCCTTGACCGAAAAATTTGAAATTTTGGATGGGGAATTTTCAGTACCAGCCCCACCCCTTCAGGGCGGAATTAATCCAAAATACTCGCGGAGCTGCGTACGCTTCGCTATCAAGCTCTACCCTAAAGTGTGGAGTCAATCCAAAATTGATTGACGATGTATGTTGAGATTTTTTACGTAAAAATTAAATTTACATAAATTGTATAAGAAATTATTATTTATAGCAGTCTAGCCTATAAATAAAGACAAAACTGCTATAAATAAACTGTGATCATGTCTGACCACTCTTATATTTGATAGCTAATAGCACTCTATGTGAAGATATCAATCACAATTTTAGATATAAAAATTTCATGAAGCTCAGTAAAAACCCTTGCTGGGAATTGCTTTTTTAGATAAGAGTATTTAGTGTCAATAGCTCACAAAGCAGTCTCATCTCGTTTTAACGTCAGGATATCTAAAATATTTACTAATTTTTTATTGAGGTAAAAAGTATCTATCATTTGCTGGTAAGGAAGGAAGTCTGAGTTAGTAGCTTAAATAAAAACTGGGATGAGAGAAAATGCTTCAATCATTTTCTCGTTTCTGAACTCAGCAGTGGATTAATGATCATCTTTTTTGGATGTAATTCTTTTTGGGATCAAGTTTGTAATCTTCACAAGAGTAAATACAATGAAAAACTTTAGCTTGGCGAATATGTTACTGCTGGCTGGTGCTGGAACAACATTTGTTTTTGCGGCTAGTCCATCTCAAGCAGCAGTGATTAACATCTCAGATTTTACTGGATGGCAGGGAATTGGCAACTTTAGTTTGAGTAATCAGCAAGCCATTATTGATGGCGGTGGAGTTACTGACACTGCTGTAGAGTCATTCTTAGGACTAGCCAGCGGAGCCTTAGATACTTTGAATAGTCAAAATGTTAACAATGCTTCTGCTATTAAAAATACTATTACAGTCCAAGCTGGGGATGTTTTGACGTTTGATTGGCAGTTCCAAGCAGGTGACTATCTGCCTTATAATGATTTTTCCTTCTACTCTATTGGCACTTCTCTCAATAAACTGGCTGATGTAAGACAAGTAGGGAATTTTGGACAAACTTCATCTCAGACTGCTTACACATTCGCAACAGCCGGAACATACACTGTAGGATTTGGGGTTGTCGATACATTAGATCAGTACCTATCCTCAAGTCTAACGGTTCGCACTTCTGGAGGTAACGAACCTGTTCCCGAACCCGTAACTATCATCGGCTCATTAGCCGCAGGTACTTTTGGTATAGCTTTGCGCCATAAGAAGAAGCAACAACAAAAAGCTAAAGCTGAAGCTTAAACTAAGAATACATAGCTTTGGGCTAAAAATTTACACCTCATTTACCGACAATCGGCCGTAAAGGATCACAGAGAGCGATCGCACATCGCTCTTATTTTATGCGTAAAAATAATTAGAGGGATTTTGCTGTTATACCAATTCCCTTTTTAAACTAGATACGACAAAATTTTCTAAGTCATTGTACCTGTACCCAATTTGTGAGATTCTAGATAATCGCTGCTATCAAACTTCAACAAACTGGGTAAAAACTTAGATGTCTCCTTCACGTTAGCCAAAGATTAGCCACTAGTAAACTACCAGACGTGGTGATTGATGGGTCTGGTGAGATTGCCTAAAACCAGAGTTTCAGGTTGTCTAGAATTCTCAATAAATTGTCAAGGTCAAGCTGACCAAGAATTTTATGGATTTGGAGAATACAAAAAATACTGGTGCAGAACTCAAATAAATATGTATAAATTTTGCTCCAGAATTAACCATCCCTAAACCTTTAACTATTATTTGACTATTAGGACAAAGACATGGAAGATAAGCTGATGCTGATGATTCCTGGCCCAACACCAGTGCCAGAAGCTGCCTTACTGGCTTTAGCCAAACACCCCATTGGTCATCGTACCAGTGAGTTCAGTAACATTTTGGCAGAGGTGACAGCTAACCTCAAATGGCTGCACCAAACCGAAAGCGATGTGCTGATGTTGAATGTCAGCGGTACAGGTGCAGTAGAAGCTGGGATCATTAATTTTCTTTCCCCAGGCGATCGCATTTTAATTGGTTGTAATGGTAAATTTGGTGAACGCTGGGCTGAAGTTAGCCAAGCCTACGGTTTAAATGTTGAGACTATTACTGCGGAATGGGGTAAACCTTTAGACCCAGCACAGTTTGCTGAAAAACTGCAAGCCGATACAGCAAAACAAATCAAAGCCGTTGTTATCACTCACAGTGAAACATCAACAGGCGTTCTAAATGACTTAGAAACCATCAACCGCCACGTTAAAGAACATGGTGAAGCTTTAATTATTGTTGATGCTGTAACTAGTTTGGGTGCATTCAATTTACCTATTGATACCTGGGGACTAGATGTAGTCGCCTCCGGTTCGCAAAAAGGTTACATGATTCCCCCAGGCTTGGGTTTTGTTTCTGTGAGCGCTAAGGCATGGGAAGCTTATAAAACAGCTAAATTGCCAAAATATTATTTAGATTTAGGTAAATATCGGAAATCTGCGGCTAAAAATACCACCCCTTTCACTCCCCCAGTGAATTTAATTGTGGCGCTGCATACTACCTTGGGGATGATGAAAGCAGAAGGTTTGGCATCTATCTTTGGCAGACATGAACGGCAAAAAAATGCTACCCGTGCGGCTATTAAAGGATTAAACTTACCGTTGTTTGCCGCAGATAGCTGTGCTAGTCCAGCAATTACAGCAGTAGCACCACCAGATATTGAGGCTGATAAAATTCGTTCGTTGATGAACAAGCGTTTTGATATTGCTTTAGCTGGTGGTCAAGACCATTTGAAAAATAAAATTTTCCGTATTGGTCACTTGGGTTTTGTGAGCGATCGCGATATCCTTAGCTGCATAGCATCCCTAGAAGTTGTGCTGTTAGAACTAGGCTATGAAAACTTTACACCGGGTGCTGGTGTAGCGGCAGCAGCTAGAGTACTGAATGGTTAATAGTCAATAATTATTCCTAAAAATTGCTGACAAATGACTAAAAATTAAAAGAGCGAGTAAAATAACCATCTTCAACTCGCTCTTTTAACTTGGATTTAAATAAGTAGGATTGGTAAAAGTTAATTGCCCTATCTATCAGCCTCGTTCCTAGGCAGGGTGGATGTGACATACCTTAATTCTCCCCCATGAGCATTCATACTTAAACAGTTTCTAGCCAATCATAAATTTGTTCTAACTGTTCCATCGTAATCAACCCATACTGCCAAAGAATCATCGGCAAAGGCCCAGGATCTTGTTCCCGATGCCGTAAAGCTACTGCCAGAGATGCTGCCGAAATTGACAAATCTTCCTGTAAAAAATGAATCAGTCGTGAATATGTTGATGGTGACATTTGTAACTCACCTCCTTGTTTAGTTTGTATGGTCATATATCTATTCACCATTCCTCTTTTGTCCGCAGCTACTACTTCAGTTGAGACTGTGCAATTACCGGATTAAGATCCCAAAATATTGCTTGATAATCCTTAAATAGAACAATTTTTCCCAAAAATTGAGCAATCCCAGGCTCTAAATTATCGGTTTGTTTAATTTTCTAATAGCACTTCAGCAAGTTAAATTAACTTCATCCTTAATTTGCCTGAGTGTTCTATTTAATTACACTTTAAGTAACCAAGATTCCATAGCCTATGCTCCCTTATGAGAGACTGTTTACACTTACGCCAAAAGGAAGATTTTTCGCAATGAAACCTTAAGATTGTTATTTTACCTCTTAAGTAGTTTTTTTTACTATTTTTGTCATCATATTAGATGCCCTAGAGACAATTTGCCAGTTCATATCTACTTAACAGTTTTTTTACAAAAAAATCATTGATTAGATATTTTTCTAGCTTATTCAACGAGGTTTTTAGGGCTTACTACCGTAAACTACTGTTCTCTAAAAATTTAATTTTGACACTATCTCCTAGCTTGAGCTTTAATTCTTCGGCTCGTCCTGCACGCAGTTCAATTACAGTATCAATTGGTACGGTTGGCCCATAAGTCCCACAAGGTTCACTCGAACAAGGCGGTGCAGCAGCCTGAATATACTTCACTACTCCATTTTGTAAAAAGACCATATCCAGCGCCACAGGTACATTCTTCATCCAAAACTGCACAGGCTGTGCCGAAGGAAACTTGAATAACATACCGCGATTCTCTGGTAATGCAGGTCTATTCATTAATCCTTTTGCCTGCTGTTCTGGAGTTACTGCCACCTCCAACTCAATTTTTGTCCCATTGGGAACAACTGCTGTAGCTGAAATTGGTAGTATCTGACCAGTGGCTGTTGGTACTTGAATAGGAGTTTTAGCCGTTGTTTGGGTAGAACATCCCATCAGAAACAGACTGAGCATAATTGGTAGTAAACTTAGCCAACGTATCATAAAATTTGCCATTTTGTTATTTAAATTTTGATTTTACAGAATTTCCCCCAGAAAGCCCACTTCTTTTGGTATCTTTTTTGGTCTTATGGGCAATTATGGCTTCATCATTGTTGCGTTAAGTTAAAATAGCACCGCCCATTAACCTGTCATATCGGTATTTCAATTCTTCTTTCATCAAATACCAGCGCTCTAAAGTCACATCTATTTCTATGACTTTCTCGGCGGCTTGACGTGCTAAGAGTAATATTTCTTCATCTTCTACTAAACTAGCTAAGGTAAAATCTGGCACACCAGATTGGCGGGTTCCCAGAACTTCACCAGGTCCGCGAAAACGCATATCCATTTCCGAGATGAAAAAACCATCCTGGGATTGTTCCAATACTTTCAACCGTTGTTGAGCATCAGGATTTCGGGAACTGCTCATTAGCAAACAATACGACTGAGCCGCACCCCGACCGACACGTCCCCGTAGTTGGTGTAGTTGTGATAAACCAAAACGTTCTGCATTTTCAATGAGCATCACTGTCGCATTAGGTACATCTACACCCACTTCAACTACAGTTGTAGATACCAAAATCTGCGTTTGATTATCTCGAAATTTTGTAATTGCTTCGTCTTTTTCGGCGGAACTCATCCGCCCGTGCAGCAACCCGACTTGAAAATCGGGAAAGACGCTTTCTTGTAACTTTTGATGCTCCTCTACCGCCGATCGCAAGTCTAATTTTTCTGATTCTTCCACTAAAGGCAACACTACATAAATTTGCCTACCTTGGGCAACTTCTCGGCGGATCAGGTCGTAAGCATGGCTACGTTGCTGGCTAGTTAATGCGGTAGTTTGAATTTTTTGCCTTCCCGGTGGTAATTCATCAATCTGGCTGACATCCAAATCCCCGTGAATTGTCAGGGCTAGTGTCCGGGGAATGGGAGTTGCAGTCATCGTTAATACATGGGGTTGTTCGCCTTTTTGTTGTAATAACGCTCGTTGCTTCACCCCAAAGCGATGTTGTTCATCTATCACCACTAACCCCAAGCGGTAAAAGTTTACCGGGTCTTGAATTAAGGCGTGGGTTCCCACTAATAAAGGTAATTGCCCTGTGGCTAACAATGAATGAATTTCGCGGCGTTTGGCAGTTTTGGTGGAACCTGTGAGTAGTTCCACGGGTAAATGTAATAAATTAAACCAGCTAACTAACTTGCGGTAATGCTGTTCGGCTAAGACTTCTGTAGGAGCCATCAACGCTGCTTGATAGCCAGATTGAATGGCTGCTAAAATTGCTACCACCGCCACGACGGTCTTACCAGAACCGACATCGCCCTGTACCAGACGATTCATCGGTGTGGTTTTCTGCAAATCATTCAAAATATCATTGAGGACTCTTTGCTGTGCGCCAGTTAATTGAAAGGGTAAGATTTCGGAGAATTTTTCAATTAATTGACCTTTAGGTGCAAGAATCGCACTGGTTTGAATCGCTTTGGCTTGCTGCTGACGTTGCAGTAAACCGAGTTGCAGATAGAAAAATTCATCAAAGACCAGACGACGGCGGGCAGATTGTAAGGTATCGCTATCAATGGGAAAGTGGATATTAGCGATCGCATCTTTCAATTCCATCAAATCATATTTTTCTCGCAAACCTTTAGGCAGCGGGTCTTTGAGTGAAGTTACCGCCGGTAAAACTGCTGTTACCGCCTGACGCACCATATTCGCCATCACCCCTTCTGTTAGGGCATAAATTGGCACTACTCGCCCAATCGTCAGCGACTCAATGCTGTCTCCCGGATTTGCCAAAACTTCCAATTCTGGGTTATCTAGTGTCAAGCCATATTTACTTTCTTTCACCAACCCGCAAGCAGCTATTACACTACCTACTGGGTAGCGGCGTTTGAGACTTTCTTGCCAAGCACGACTGGTAAACCGCGCCCCAGCCGAAAAGCGACCAATTTTAATTTGACCTGTATTATCTTTAAGTACCAGTTCTAAAATAGATAGTTTTTGATTTTTGGGGCTAGTAAAGCAATTACACCGTTTGACACTAGCTACAATAGTTACCGTCTCACCCGCCTGCAACTCGCGGATATTTACTTGACGGGCATAATCAATGTGGTCGCGGGGATAGTAAAACAGCAAATCCCGCACAGTATACAATTGCAAAGCAGCTAATTTGTCAGCTTTGCGAATACCTATTTCTGGTAAGTCGCTCAGTTTTTGGTCAATTTTTGGCGCTAGTCTCCGACTCACCTCATTCACCACAGGGGTAGACTTGGGAATTTTTGATGGATAACTTCTCCCCTGCTTTTCTAACTCCTCTGGGTCTTCTTGCTGTTTTTGTAGTTGGTCAAGATACCTACGAGTTGTAGTAATTAAGTTTTGTCTATCTTTGACTGCCAAATTGGGATAGCTGGCAAATTTTGTCGCCAATTCTTGCCAACGGCGACGTTCAATAGCCGGGATAGCGGCTGGAAATTTCCCAAAAGTCAAGCTGAGAAATTCACTAAAGCGGTATTGTTTGCCCATCAAGTCGATAAAGCCATGTTCTGCTTCTATTGCCAAGGCTTTATGCAAGCGTATCCAATCTGGTGTGTCATTAGTCATTGGTTATTAGTCAATGGTCAATGGTCAGTAGTCAATGGTCAATCGTCTTTAATGTTGACTTTTGACTAATCCTCATACCAACTTGAGCGCCAAGCCGCTTCGGCTTCTGCAATCGAACGTTCTCGTTGCTTTTTTTGATACTCCCGTCCAAGTTTTTGGAGTTTTACTAAGATATTCCGAATTTGCTTGCGGCTAGAAGCCAGTGTTGCGTCGGCAAATTCAACTTCTCCTAGTCGCAGATTAATGGCCATAATCTGTGTAAAGCTAGATTCTTCTTCATCTTGCTCATCATCAATTTCGATGACCAAGTTTAAAAGATTTGGCGGCCCTGGCATAATTTCGGCAGCAGCTTCCGAAGCTGCTGCGGCGGCTTCTAAAATTGGTTCTGGGACTTTTTTGGGTAAGATATCAGCTTTTTGCAACAACACATTTGTATCGTGAGAGATTTTTTTGAGTGCTTGTTGCGTCAATTCTTCTAAGCTATTTTGCCATTTTGCCAGTTCTACAGGGTTAGAAGAGTCAGGAAGATTGATTATTGAATTCTCCACCACAAGTTCTTCATTATCATTCCCGTCATTTTCGGCAACATTCTCATCTTCTTTAACTGCTTCACCATTGATATATGTGAGTAATTGCTCAGATAGCTGTTTGCCTAATTTGCGGATGGCTTGCTGTAATTTCTGCCGTTGATTTAACGACAACCTTAAAAAGTTTTCGGGATAACCTTGAGTACACAGATGGTAACTTGCCAGAATCAACTGTTTCCGTACAGCTTCACCTAAGAGGGTGAGATAAATAGTATAGGCGCTTTGAAGTTCGGCTGCGATCGCCATTATCGCTTCTTCTAGCATTGCCAAATCCCGATCAATTCGCTCAATTGCTCTCGCCATATCTTTTCTTAATTGCCCATCTGAACCTGCTTATGGTACAAATGTATGGGGTTACTTTCTAATAATAAAATACAGGTCAGCTTAGTGTAACTGACCTGTCTTAAAAAATGTCATTTGTCATTGTTCATTTGATTTTAAACAAATGACCAATGACTAAGGACTAAATTACTTAGCTCCGATTTGAGCCGCAACTTCATCAGCAAAGTTAGTTTCTTGTTTTTCAATACCTTCGCCTAGGATGTAGCGCACAAAGCGTGTGACTTCAACCTCTTCACCGACTTTAGCCTTAACTTGTTTGACCAATTCTTCTACAGAAATACTTTGGTCACGGATGTAAGGCTGATCGAGTAAAGTCATCTCTTTCAGACGTTTTTCAATCCGTCCTTGAACAATCTTTTCTCTAATGTTCTCTGGTTTGTTTGCCAAATCATCCTTACCCATTTCGATGTCTTTTTCTTTTTGGACAACTTCGGTAGGGATTTGGTCTACGCTGACATATTCAACGTTGGGACAAGCTGCAACTTGCATCGCTGCATTCCGCGCCAAAGCATGGAATTCTTCGTTACCCGCAGCTGATTCAGTGGTGGATTTGATCTCAACTAGCACACCAACGCGACCACCAGTATGGATGTAACTATCTACTACTCCTGGTGTACCATCTGGTAATGCAAAGTTAATAAAGCGGCGTACCTGGATGTTTTCACCAAGTTTAGCCATAGTTTGCTTGATAAATTCATCTACGGTAACACTGTTATCTTCGATGTAAGCTTGAGTCAGCAAAGACTCAATACTATCAGCAGTAGCGGCTTGCTTTGCAAGGCTCTTAACCAAAGATTTAAAAGCTTCATTTCGGGCAACGAAATCGGTTTGACAGTTAACTTCTAGCAGTACGCCTACTTTACCATCAGGGTGAATGTAGGTATCTACTAGACCTTCAGCTGCGATGCGATCGCTTTTTTTACCCGCAGAAGTAATCCCCTTTTTCCGTAGCCAATCTGTAGCTTGTTCAATGTCGCCGTCATTTTCTGTCAGCGCCTTTTTACAGTCCATCATGCCGGCACCAGTCTTTTGGCGTAGCTCTTGGACGAGTTTTGCAGATATTTCCGCCATGTTGCCTCAATTCCTAACTTGACCTAGAGTTTTTATCGCTTACGGGCGTTGAGTATTTCTATCTTACTCAGAACTGAAGAAAGTCTGAAGGATGAAGTTTTATTTTTCATCCTTCATCCTTCATCCTTTATTCCTCCTCTTCCTCGTCGGGAATTAACGAGTCAGAGTATTCACTTTCGTCGTATTCGTAATCTTCCTCGCCGCCTTCGTAATCTTCGTATTCTTCTTCTGCATCTAGCTGACCATGACGGCCTTCATAAATTGCATCCGCCAATTTGCCAACTATTAGCTTAATAGATCTAATAGCGTCATCATTTGCGGGGATAGGAATATCTACAACATCTGGGTCACAGTTAGTATCCAACATGGACACAATGGGAATGGAAAGTTTCTGACATTCTTGAACTGCATTATATTCCCGGCGTTGGTCTACAATTACTACAACGTCAGGGACTTTCCGCATGGTTTTGATCCCACCCAGGTATTTTTGCAGCTTTGTCATTTCCCGACGCAGCATTGATGCTTCTTTTTTCGGCAATAAATCCAGAGCGCCGTTTTCTTCGCGGCGTTCTAAATCTTTCAGGCGTTCTACTCTAGTTTTAATGGTTGCCCAGTTAGTGAGCATTCCACCTAACCAACGCTGGTTAATATAGTGAGAGCCACAACGAGATGCTTCTTGAGCAATGATTCCGGCTGCTTGACGCTTTGTGCCGACAAATAAGAATTTTTTCCCTTGCTCGGCTTGGGTTCTCATGTAGCTGTAAGCGTCTTCCATCAACTGGGCTGTTTGCACCAAGTCGATGATGTGTACACCATTGCGGGAAGTATAAATGTACGGCGACATTTTGGGGTTCCAGCGGCGGGTTTGGTGTCCAAAGTGAACACCTGACTCCATCATTTGAGCCAATGAAACGACTGGCATATATTCTTAACTCCTATTCGGGTTAAACCTCCACCCAGGTGTATTTTCTCAATAAGAAAACACCCGAACTCCTGGGTGTGCGGAATTTTAGACAACTCTACTAGGGTAACACAGTTATATTAATTGTGAATAAAAGCAATGATTTGATAGAGGTAGTTGCTTAGTCCCTACTTTTTCTGGTTGGCATTACTTAATGCATAGACAGTTAGATCTGCGAAAGAAACATTATTCTCTCGTGCAATCTTATATAGCTTTTGAAATGACTCAACGACATCCTTTGGAACTTCACAGCCTCTTGCTTTTTCTACCCAATCAAACTGGGCTGTGGTTGGGGGTTCATTAAGTTTCCAATCCCACACATACACATGGAAAGGAGACTTTATAGTTCCACAGGTTATTGGAACAGTAAAGCGCTTCAGATTACTGTTTAGAAGACCGACCCGATCCTCGATAGCTTTAACTAGCTGGGGTTTAGCTGGCTCTAATTTTTCCACTTTATATAGCTTCAGCAGGTTAGTATAAGCAATTTGTGCATACATCGGCCAGGCATCTTCGCTATCCGGTTTCGTTGTTTTTTCTAGTTCAAGAGCTTTTAGCCCATACTGTTCAGCTTTTTTCCTGTCTTTTGCTACCAATTCTCCCTTGAGATAAATATCTGAAAGATGAGCCGCCGCCCTCAATGAACCGTTAATAACAGCTTGCTCATAAAGCTGGATTGCTTCTTGAGAAGTCTTGGGAGTAACCTTAACCTTACCGTTTCTAATTAGGTCAGCCAATTCTACCCCAGCCATTTTAGAACCAAGGTTCAGAGCAATGCGGAAATACTTGGCCGCTTCCTCTGGCTGTGATTTCCCTAATCCTGTTGCACTTTCATCAACATATAGCTTTGCCAGCTCTACGGCAGCATCACTATTGCCCACAGATATGGATTTTTTGTACCACTCCATTGCCTTTGGCACATCCATTTTGACATAATCGCCATAACGATACATATCAGCTAAGGAATACATAGCATCGGATGAGCCTTTTTGAGCAGCCTTCTGAAAGTAAGCGAGTCTTTTTTCGCTGGCTTGTGCAAAGGTCTTGGTATCTCCTGCCTTTTGAGCTTTTTTTGCCTTTTCCCCATAAAGACGGCCGAGATTGGTTTCCGCCTCTAATGCTCCAACTGATAGTGCTTGATTGAAATATTTTTCTGCTTGGGTTATGTCTTGCCCTGAAACCCCTTCTCTTCCGTAGAGATAAGTTGCACCAATTTCCAACATAGCTGATGCGTTACCATTTTCAGCAGCTACCAACCACCAGTCAAATCCTTCTTTCTTATTGGGTTCAGTCTGTCCCCAACCCCAATAGAGTCGCTGTCCATAAGCAAATTGGGCGCGACTAAAGCCGCGGGTTGCCGCCCGTCTTAACCAATAGGCTGTTCGTTCTGAGTCAGCAGTAACTCCCTCACCAGCGTTGTAGGCAATTCCCAGTAAGTACTGAGCTTCTGCATCTCCACCCTCAGCAGCTTTTTGGATATCGTTGATCGATTTTGTAGCTAGGGTCTGCCTGAGCAATTTGTAGCCATCATTTACAATATCGTACTGACGTTTTTCAAACCCTGTTTCTAGCAACCGAGCTTGTCCAGAGACTACTACCGGATCTGCTAGAGCTTCACGGAACTTAAAGTTAAATAGCACTCCTTCCTGATAAGGACGCTGTTTCCCATCCGTGGTTTTCCTCACTTGCTCGTTTACTTGCTCGTAGACAGTCGGTAATGAAGAGCCAGGTTGAGAGATTGCTTTGGCAAAGGCTTCGCTAAAAGGGCTATTTGCCGCATCTTTATCTCCATCAAAAGCAACTTGACCGGGTGAAGCAGCAAACAAAATAAAAGTGTCGGGGCCACCAGGGTTGACATTCATCTTTGCTAGTCCAGCAGTCCCTCTACTACCCCGATGCCCTGGATTGAAAGGATTATTGCGACAGGCATCCAGGACGAAGATTACTTGAGAAGCCTTTGACTCACTTAGGTAGTTGAGAATACCAAGCTGTGCATCCATCGCCTGATCAATGAAGCCGGCCTTATTTGGAGCAGAAAGAAGCTTAGATTTAGCTGGAATCAGGTAGTTGTGTCCGTCAAACTGCACCCCATGTCCAGCAAAGAAAAATAAGGCTGTGACTTTATCACCAGAGCTATCTATCTTTTTTACGAACGCATCTCTAGCTTCTGTTAAAGCTCCTATCGTCGGATTGATCACCAGAGTTACTTCAAAACCTACTGACTCTAGTTCTCGCTTGACCAGTTTTGCGTCACTCACTGGCAAACCCAGAGGGTCTTCAGGATAGTCATCGATACCGACAACTAAGGCAAGGCGTTTTGATGCACTCAGTTTAACTCCCGGTAGTTTGGGAGTTATTTCTGCGGCTTGAGACTGATTAATAGCTATGGGGCATAATATTGTGGATACTCCTGATACAGCCAGGGAAATTACTAGTGCCAGGGGAGTCAACTTCAATTTACAGGCAGGAAGCAATAGCATAGCTTATCTTATCTCCAATCAACAGGGGAGGCAGCTAATGATGAAGTTGTGTGGTGGTGAGAAATATTGAACTCTTAGCGATCGCTCCCCGCTAAAATCTCTCTACACCTTTTACTTTCGTCAATTTATGTAATCATACTCAACCTGGCGTTAAATACGACAATATTTCAGAATTTGTAATTTGACTGGAAAAATCCGATAAAAAATGCGTAGATTGGATTTTACTCAGTACCCTTCAAAAAGCCAGCAAAAATCCAACCTACACAAATTTGACGTTAACTAAATTGATTAACGCCGTCTGCTACCAAAACCACCGCTACGGCTAGGACTCCTACTCCGACCGCCACTGCCAAAACTACTACCGGAATTACGTTTGGTAGTACTAGATTTACCTGATGGTTGCAGTTCGCTAGAACCAAACCCAGAACCGCTGGGACGGTTTGTAGTTCTGGGAGGGGTTGTAGTGCGGACATTAGAACCATTAGGAGAGGTATTTCTAATATTGCCTGTGGTACGGAAAGCTGTACGATTTCTCACCGCTGCTGGGGGTGCATTATAGCGGCTGCGATAGCTACTAACGGCTTGGTCATAGGTAGAACCGTAACCACCAAACCCATTTAACACTCCGCCTGGTTGATAAACAGGTGGCACATAATATTGGGGTCTAAATAACAGACTACCAATTGCTTGACCCGCGATACTCCCAGCTAAAGAACCAGCAAAGGGCGACCAAAAGCTGTTTTCTCTCCTGACAACAACGGTTTCTTGCTGTCCGGTTTGGGGATTATTTTGAGTTTGCGTAACGTTGTGGACGTACTCAATTTTGAAGTCTTCTGTGAGGTATAAAGCTGGCTGTCCGTTTTCTACTTTCAGGTAAGATTTTTTACCTGCTTTGATTTCTTCATCGGTCAGCCGTGCCATTTGCACATTTTCGGTGGTAAAGGTTGGGGGTTTACTATTTAGTAAAAACAGCGTGTATTCCCCTGTACTATCATCATAGGTGGCTTGTTGTACTTGATACTGACCATCACTCAATTTGGTGGCAGTAGAAGTTTGGCTAACATTGCGCCCTGTGGGAGTAGTTTGCTCTCCGCCCCCGCAAGCAACAGTTGTTATGCACAAACTCAAGGCTAAAACAACAACTGTAAATTTACGTAATATGGTCATGATCATTGCAGTATTGTCTTATCTCCGAGCTTAACAACTTCTTAAAATAGGTGGTGTGCGGACAACCCAACAATCTACAAAGGTATCAATTCTGGGTAATATTGCAACAGGTGATCGTTTGTTAGTTCATCGCCTAACTGTGCTGGCGAGAAATGCACTTGAATGGCTTTAAGTTTGTTTTTATAGTGCAGATTGATTAAGGCTCTTAAACCTTCTTTGAGTGCTTGAATATTCGATAGGTCTGTTTCTAACTCTGGGACTTCGCCTTCAGAAGCTACGGTAATTATCACTACGACGTTACGTGTAACTGGAATAGATAAGGGTTCATCAAAACCAGAGGGTGAGTCCCAATCAATATCAGCACCATATCTTTCGGCCGAGTCAGTAAATAATTCATTTACGTAATCGCCTGCTTCGCCTTCGCTCCAAAATACGTCGCCTTCGTTAGCCGCAGACATCCAATATTCATCGTAACGCAGCAGGGTTTCACTGAGTTCGACTAATACTTCTCCTAAAACCTGCAAGTCGCCCTCAGCATCAATTGCTTCTCTTGCAGCGTGATTTAATACGCCTAAAATTGGGGCGATATCCGACCCACCTAAGTGAATAAACAACCGACAGACTACATAGCGAGTCCGACCAACCATTCTGTTAAAGGTATCACGCATTTGCTGCCTCCAAAAATCCGTTTTTGGGAACATTGAGATTTTCTTATTCATTGATATAGTGAAAGCTTTTGAGAAAATCTACAACTATATTTAACGAAAGTGATGCAATTGTGGCGGTTTCAGTGGATTTATCAACGAGAAATGCCGCATCTAGTTGCGAGGTATTAATAAATTTTTTACCAAAGTAGGGGTTATCGTATACTGTCAATGTCTGGGCGCTGGAATTAGTCAAGATTGTTTGCGTAGGCGCTCGAAAGAAATTTATTTTCGCTGCTAATTCAAGATTTTTTTTCATTTGCCGTATAGTCTGAGCTTGACTAATAGCTTGTTCGATCAGGGTGGTCAATTGCTTCACCCGATGGGATATTTTTATATCTAAGTTGGATACATCTTCTTTATTGAGTATCTCTACCACTTGGTAAATGCTTTTGTGCATACTGTTGGCATCCCTAAAAGGGAGAATGGCCAGACAGGCTGTGGGTAATAATGCTTCATCGCTATCTACCCGGAATGTAAAAACTGTGCGGCGACGACCAATTTCCATACTGGGGGGTTGTTTGATGATGCGATATTCTTGAGCGATGTGGAAGTAAGCGCCAGCGAGGGCAAAATTAGCTTCTGGTTCGAGGGCCGCATCGACGATAATGCGAATAGTTGGCGGCGTTTCGTTAAAAAAGTCCCCTGGGTCGTCGGCTTCAAATTTTTGGATGATCGAGCGATCGCCTTTTGGACTAAGATCAACCCATTCACAAATCATTCCTTCGGTTTTTAGCCCAAATCGTGAGGCGGAATGCAGTTTAGCCCCGGTTAAGGTTGCGCCTGTTAAATCTGCACCAATCCATTCTGCTTTAATTAATGTTGCCTCTGTTAAATTTGCATGGACAAAACTGGTATTAGTTAAGTTAGCATTGCTTAAGTTTGCCCCCATCAAGTTCGCTCCACTCAATTTTGCGCCGCTTAAATCAGCCCAACTGAGATTTGCACCACTCAAATCAGCCCAACGAAGATTCGCCCCGCTTAAATCTGCACCGCTGAGGTTCGCGTGGGTAAGATTTGTTTGTTTCAATTCCGCATCACGTAAATTCGCCCCACTCAGGTCTGTTCGATGCAAATCAGCGGCGTTTAAGTTTGCCATTTCTAAATTCGTCCCAGCCAAAGAACTTCCTTTAAGACTAGCTTCGCTCAAATTAGCGCGACGAAGGTTTGCTTTGCGGAGTGTTGCTTCTCGTAAATCAGCATTACTGAGGTTAGCTTCAAATAAGTCAGCACGGCTCAGTTCTGCCCGAATTAACTCAGCACGTACCAAAGAAGCACCTCGCAATTGAGCGCGGCTGAGGTCAGCACGAATCAAGTTTGCCACATTCAGACTGGCATAATTCATGATTGCACCGACAAAATTTACACCACTCAGACGAGCGACATTTAACTTAGCATGGCTCAAATTGGCATCGCTGAGATTTGCTCCACTCAAATTCACTACACTCAAATTAGCTTCGCTGAAATTTATTCCGCTGAGTTTGGCACCACTCAGGTTCGCTTCGCAAAGTTCGATACCGCTAAAATTTGTAACCCCTGCTGCGTATTGTTCGAGTAATTCCTCTACAGTCATTGATGCTACCCATAAATATAAGTTAAAAGTTAAAAGTCAAAAGAATTAAATTAGTTTCCTTAGTTGATAAAGTATGCAGAATATTAAGTGAAAAATACGCTGACAAAATCAATTATGAATATTGGTATTTTAGGTTTGGGTTTAATAGGCGGTTCTTTGGGTTATGATTTGCGATCGCAAGGTCATCATGTCTTGGGAGTAAGTCGCCGTGAATCTACCTGTCAAACAGCAGTAGCTCTTGGTAGTGTCGATGAAGCCTCTGTAGATATGAGTTTGTTAGCAGCCGCAGATATTATTTTTGTTTGTACGCCTATCGCCCTTATTGTTCCCCAAGTTGAACAGTTAATTACACATCTTTCTGCTGCTACGATTATTACTGATGTTGGTTCTGTGAAAGCACCGATAGTCCAGGCAATTTCTCCGCTGTGGGCAAGGTTTGTCGGCGGTCATCCAATGGCGGGAACAGCAGATAGTGGGATAGAAGCGGCGCAAAAAAATTTATTTGTGGATAGACCTTATGTACTGACACCAGATGCAACAACACCCAAAGATGCGATCGCTATTTTAGAAGAAATTGTGCGATCGCTGGGAGCTAAAATCTACCATTGTCAACCAGAACAACATGACCGTGCTGTGAGTTGGATTTCTCATTTACCTGTGATGGTGAGTGCGGCGTTAATTACTGCTTGTACGGGCGAAAATGACCCAGAAGTTTTACAGTTAGCTCAAAATTTAGCTAGTTCTGGTTTTCGAGATACTAGCCGTGTCGGTGGTGGGAATCCTGAATTAGGCTTAATGATGGCACGCTATAACCGCCAAGCATTGTTAGGGTCGTTGCAACATTATCGCCAAAATATCAATGAATTTATTAATTTGATTGAACAGGAAGATTGGATAACTTTAGAAGCAAAGTTGCAATTAACACAACAAGCAAGACCTTTGTTTACAGATTAGGAAGCTTTACAGGAATGAAGAGTGCTGAGTTTACAGCCCACAATTCAGCGTGGTATCAAATTTCTCCTGACAAAAAGATTCCACCCACAAGGGGAGCTACTGCGGTGGAAGGATTTCCCAGCATAAAGGAGGTTTAAATTGTTCTGCATAGATACACAGAATACGGACGAGTCTATTACTTGGCACTATTCAACTCTTAACTGCGTCATTTGCCTCAATCAACTAAATGTACGTTAGTTTAACTGGTGCAGCTATCAAATGTTATAAATAAACTTTGTATATTCCATATAATTACGTACTAATGTTTACTTATTTTCGTTATAAAGGCTTACGAATTAAAGCTTGGGTAGTTAATAAATTATTAATTACCGCCGTGTGCAACTTTTTCTCAAACCTAACCCCCAACCCCTTCCCTTGTAGGGAAGGGGCGCAAAAATTAAAGCCTCTCTCCGTTGCGGGGAGAGGTTTAGAGAGGGGTTTTAAACATCAGTCGCACATCGCGTTAATTGCATTTAGGCAATCTCCTTTCAGCCAGATAAATTGGTGGTCAATTCAGCGTCTTCTACCAGTTTTGTTTGCAGTCTCATTCACCGCTGTGGTGCTGCTACACAACTTCAATCCTGCAACTGCTCAAATACCTCCGTCACCCCGTCAAGAAATTCGCGGGGTTTGGCTGACTAATAATGACTTCGACATTATGAAGTATCAAGCCAAAGTCCAGGAAACTATGGCGCAATTGCGGCGGTTGAACTTTAACACAGTCTATCCCGTAGTTTGGAATGATGGTTATACAAAATATCCCAGTGCGGTAGCACAACAGTTAGGTATTCCTTTTTTCTTCAAGGGTGCAGAAGGACAAGATGTAATTGCTGACATTATTACCCAAAGCCGTCGCCAAGGGTTACTAGCTATACCTTGGTTTGAATTTGGTTTCATGGTTCCTTTGACTTCAGAACTAGCGTCGGCTCATCCGAATTGGCTGACACAAAAGCAGGATGGTACACAAACCTCAATTACAGCTGCGGGTGAAGTAGCTTGGTTTAATCCTTTTCACCCAGAAGTACAGAAATTTATTACTGACTTGGTAGTCGAAATTATTAGCAAATACAACGCTGATGGAATTCAATTTGATGACCATACAAGTTTGCCTGTGGATTTTGGTTACGACAGTTACACGATTAAACTATATACAGACGAAACCGGAAATCCACCTCCTACTAACCCTCAAGCTCAAGCATGGGTGCAATGGCGGGCAGATAAAATCACAGCTTTCATGTTAAAACTCAATCAAGCGGTAAAGCAGATAAAGCCTAATGCCATTATCTCGGTTTCTCCTAATTACTATGACTTTGCTTATAAATTTCAACTCCAAGACTGGCTCAACTGGGTAAGGTTGGGTATTGTAGATGAGCTTGTTATGCAAGTTTACCGCAATGATTTAGAAGCTTTTACTAGTCAAATTACCCGCCCCGAAATTATAGAAACACAGCAATATATACCTACTGGGATAGGGATTATGGCAGGGTTGAGAAATCGCCCAGTTTCTTTGTCACAAATTCAGTCTCAAGTACGGGCGGCGCAACAACGTGGTTTAGGTGCTGTGTTTTTCTACTACGAAAGTCTTTGGGATTATGCACCAGAACCAGTGGCGCAGCGACAGGCTGGATTTTTAGCGGTCTTTCCTAACCCTGTTTTGCGAGATACTTCTCAATTCACACGCCGCCAGCCTACTTTTGATACACTAACGGTTCCTTTATATACAAAGGGTTCTGTTAGTCAACCAGGACGAGGATATTTTTTAGAGGTTTCTGTGGCAGGCGATCGCCCAAAACGTGTTTTATTAGATACAGGATCAGCAGGTTTAAGAGTTCCCCAGGAATTTTTAGGCAATGCTCCCATCCGCAAAACAGGGCAAATTGTCAAAGAAGTATTCAGCGATGGGACTATCTTAGAAGGAGAATTAGTTTATACCACCTTCAAGATAGGTTTACTAGCAACGGCAGAACCTGTTCCCGTACAGGTCGTTACTAGCCGCAAATGTACTCCTCAAAAACCCAATTGCTCGGCAAAAAGTGGTACAGCATTCTCTGGAATTATCGGTGTCAACTACTCTGAACGAACACTTCCTTATAATCCATTGAGAAAACTTCCAGGAAATTTAAGTAATGGATTGATCGTCGCAGGTAATGGTGGTAGTAACAATAACGGTAGCCTCACTCTTGGCTTAACAGCTAAGAATCGAGAAGGCTTTAAGATGACTTCTCTGAAACAGCAACCCGCAATTGATGGGATACCTGGTAACAGATGGGACTCTCGGCTCATTGGAGTTTGTTTAACGATCTCTGGCAGTTCTATGAAAAATAACTGTAATAGCAGAATGGTCACTGACACTAGAGCTAGAAATGGTTTTGTGGAATTTAAATCGGCTTCTCTAGCAGGGAAACTCAAACCAGGAAGCTTACGCCGTGAAAATGCTGTGAAGGTAGCTATTCCTAAAATTTTGGACTACAGTTTAGTACCAGGCAACCGTGACGGGTTTAATCTATGGAATATTAATATTTCTCCACAAGCTGCATATCCCGTATTTGTAAATAGTGGGATTGGATTTTTTGACAAATACGATGTCCTGTTTGATTCAATTAATGGGCAACAGGGTTTTCGTATTCGTAGCTAAATGCGCTAAAAGGAGTATTATGTCACCCTTTAATTAACAATACATGAAGTGCACACAGGGGTGGAGAAATAACTATTTTACCAAGAGTATTCTAGCTACTTTTATACCTTATGAGACTCAGTTATAGATAGATAATTGAAAAGCGTTGGATATGAGCTTATCCAATTTTTTGCGTATATTTATGAAAGGTTTTTCTATTAAATAAAAACTTAAAAAACCTAGTATACATGAACCTAGAATGCTAAAAGACAAGTATAAATAGACCGGCAAATTATTGCCGAAAATACTATACAGTAGTTGTTGAAAAGGAAACGAGTAAATATATATACCATAAGATATATCAAAAGGAATTTTGAATTTAAAACAATTAAATCCATATATTACAATTATTGCCACTAATATAGGGGCTACAGAAGTATAGCCACCAAATCTGAGGAGGAGAATAGTAATAATTAGAATAAATATCACGCCTTTCAAATTAATATGTAATTCTTGTCTATAAATATATAGTAAACAACCAGTTATATAAGATGTATATGCTTGGATTAAATTAAATGAACTAAGCATTATAAATGTTGGGCCATATACTAAATTATTACTTTTTAGTATAAGAAGAGAAAATATACCAATGAAAACTCCCAATAAAATTATTCGATTCTCTCTAAATAGTCCTAAAGATCCAGCAAAAAGTGTGAAGGCATAGCATATTACTTCTGGAAATAAACTCCACAAACTTCCGTTTAAAGACTCTTTATATGCAGCATAATCTAGGACGTAAGCAATATTCCACTGTTTGATTGCAATAAAAATATTCCTGACGACGTATGAAAGTGATTCATTCCAAGAGAAAGCAGATAAAGAATGATTGTTTACAAAATAGATAATTGGAGCGATAACAAAAGACGTGAATAACAAGCAAATCCAAAAACCAGGAACTATTCTGAAAAAACGATGATATATAAAAATTAAAGGATTACGATAACGTTCAAAACTTGCAGTAATTAAATATCCACTTAAGGCAAAAAAACCTATAACTCCAGTTTCACCTAGATTAAATGGTGATTTAAAGCCCATTACTTTAGCTAGAGGTTCACCAAATCCATAACCGCCGATAAGATATCCATGCGTTGTAACTACAAAGATAGCGAGTATCAATCTAAGTAAATCAAAAGCATTATTATCTTTGGAAAGTTTATTAATACCCATTGAATATTCTCTTAGGAGTGACTAATTAATTAAGATTGAAAGTCCAAATAATTGTTCTACACTGAACAATCTGCCGTTAAAAGTCTTAGGGAAAGAGAGTATGAGATTTCAAAGCTATGTCTTTAATAAAGATAGCTGAACTAGGTTAATTGGGGAGCATCTTATCAAGCTTTTGATTAGCTTTTGCTTCAATTGATAAGCGAATACTTTAATTTTAATTCCTCAACTTGCCAAGTTTTATTATTGTTTAAAAGTTAAATAAAAGCAACTAATTTACAGCATATTTACTGAAAGATTATCTTGTTCGTAAAAGCCATGCTATTAACCTAATCCGATCAGTTATTTAAATATGTGCGACCTAGCAAGTTGGTTGCGACACATTGATACATGAAAGCTTGACCATTAAAGCATTTGAGTAAGTAAACAGACTTTTTCTGGACTTAATTTTCTTATTTGCGCCCTATTTGATAAGTAAATACCTACTTTTATTTATTAAACATAGAATTTAATCTATGTAATACGCGAATAGTCTTGTGGCGATGTACTAGAGGGTGAAGTTATGACGCGACTGTCAGAAAAATTAATGCCTAACACACCGTATTATTATGCTGCGGTGCATTAGGCTGAGGGCATAACACTAAAACTACTTGTGTTGTGCATAAATGGAGAGCCAGAATGATCATGACAATTGAATCATTTCAAGCTTGCTTTACTTCTTCATACCAAATACCAACTTTTTCAAACGCAGCGTAAGCCAGCTTGAGAAAATGTACGACTCGCTGTTTACTCAAAATACCAAATTCTTTATATTCTCGTGCTTCTGAAAAGGTCATACGAGTTTGGTCAATGATATTTCTTTCTTTGTATGCCAATTTGGGAAAATCCACAACTTGAACGTTATGCTTCTGCACTAACTGCTGCATATTCGGGTCAGAATCAACGTGTTCCCAGTCGTCACACAGTCCACAATTTCTGACGAGGATATGGGGAACTTTATCACCATAGCTATTTATAGACTGGACAAACAAATTTAAGCTGTCATAGCCCCCTGTAGTTACAAACCACTTACAAAAACTTACTCCTTCCGCGCTTCCTAGTTCGAGTAACTGGTTTTTATCAATCCAGTTTTTGACGGCGCGATGGCTTTGGGCTGCGAGATTGACAATGACAGGCTTAGACATTGCCATCTCAAAGATTCTATCGGCTTTGTCGGCTTGGCGTTCATCTTCGGTAAACACAGCATACTGACACATACCTTTATAAACACCAGCCACATCAGGATTTGATCTATCCGTCTCTATGGGTACAAAGGGAATTTTTTTATCCAGACAATATTGAATCATTGTCCGAGTGACTAAAGACTTTCCTACCCCACCCTTTTCACCATCGATTAAATGAATTGTTGGCATAATAGCTACCCCTAATACTGTTTGAAGTTATAGCAGAAGGCAGAAGGAAAAGTCTTACTATTCCTGGCATTCAAGCTTTCAAGTTGTCCTAACATATCTGACTACATCTGTATTTAAAATATTTGCGTGTGCTTTGGCAGCTTTTGCTGTCTTCCGCTGCAACTTTTATACCATCTGTTGAGAAATACTGCTGGTTTTTAGTGAAATTAGCGTTTATTTATCAGAATTCTTTTCTAGACTTTTTGCTTGCTATGTCATCGGTTAAGCTGAAAATTTAAATAATCCTAGCATCAAAGGCTGACGAGCTTTCGATACAAACTTTTACATTAGCCTTTGGAGAGAAATTGGCGAAATAAACCCAGAAAAAGCTGAAAAGAGGTGAATTGTTGTGTTATTTATGCTCTAGTTAAATTTACTTTGGCAAGACAAAACGCTTAAATTTTTGCGATAGGAATCCTAGTTTGATTTTTGAAAAAATGCAGTAGATATTTCTTCTTTCCTGGTTCGCCGTTTCTGATTACCCATTTTTATGAGTAATTCAGAAGCCAAGTCTGATTATTATAGTAGCGCTTTCAGTTTTTCGGTGCTATCGTAAAATCCTGGCTTTGTCTCAGGTTATTTGCTCGATTATTTGCCGATCGCGCACAAAAAAATCATTCATTAATGGCACAATAGCTAGTAATTTTTGCCTAGTAATTGCATTAAAAAAATATTGCTGAATACGTAATTTTCTCTTGAGAATATTTACCTAAAAATACAGTCAATCATTGTATATATTGTTATATGTTTAATTGCGAAATTGTAATATTAAGTGACCAATTTTAAAGGATAAGTCTACAATTTTGATGGTAGCTTCCATAACTAATTTGTGTAAAAATAGGCGGCTACCTCAAGCTATTTTTTAACGGGGGTCAGGCAATGGCTATCGCCACCATCAATCCCGCCACTGGGGAGACGCTCAAAACTTTTGAGCCACTCAACGATGCTGAAATTGCCGCTAAATTGGATTTGGCAAATCAAGCTTTTGAGCAATACCGCAAGACTAGTTTCTCACAGCGATCGCAGTGGTTACAAAAAGCTGCACAAATTTTAGAGCAAGAAAAAGCCGACTTTGCTAAAGTCATGACGCTGGAAATGGGTAAACCATATAAAGCTGCGATTTCTGAAGTCGAAAAATGTGCCGCGGTTTGTCGCTATTATGCCGAAAACGCCGCTGATTTTTTGGCTGATGTTGTTGTGAAAACTGATGCTAGTCATAGTTTTGTCCGCTATCAGCCATTGGGGATAATTTTGGCAGTTATGCCGTGGAATTTTCCCTTTTGGCAGGTGTTTCGCTTTGCTGCACCGGCGCTGATGGCTGGTAACGTGGGTTTATTAAAACACGCGTCGAATGTACCTCAATCCGCTTTAGCAATTGCAGAGATTTTCCAACGGGCTGGTTTTCCTGAAGGTGTCTTTCAAACTTTATTAATCGGTGCGGCAAAAGTTGCCGATATTATCGCTGATGAGCGAGTAAAAGCGGCAACTTTAACAGGAAGTGAACCAGCGGGTGCATCTTTAGCCGCCACGGCTGGTAAACACATAAAAAAAACAGTTCTGGAATTGGGAGGAAGTGATCCGTTTATTGTGTTAGCTAGTGCTGATGTAGAAACAGCAGTGGCTACAGCTACCGCCGCACGAATGTTAAATAATGGGCAATCTTGTATTGCAGCGAAACGTTTTATTGTGGAAGATGCGATCGCTGATCGATTTGAGAAGTTGCTATTAGATAAATTCCTGGCGTTGAAAGTCGGTGATCCGATGCAACCAGATACCGATTTAGGGCCACTAGCTACACCAGATATTCTCCAAGATTTAGATCAGCAAGTCCAAGTTGCTAAAAACAGTGGTGGAAAAGTCTTGACTGGTGGGTATCATATTTCAGACCGTCCAGGAAACTTTTATCCACCGACTATCATCACAGATATTCCCCTGGACGCGCCGATTGCCCAAGAAGAATTTTTTGGCCCGGTAGCTTTGTTATTCCGGGTTCCAGACATTGATGCTGCAATTAAATTGGCAAATGCTACACCCTTTGGGTTAGGTGCAAGTGCTTGGACAAACAACGACCAAGAACGCGATCGCTTGATTGCCGAAATTGAAGCTGGTGCAGTCTTTATCAACGGTTTGGTCAAATCTGACCCCCGTTTGCCTTTTGGCGGTATCAAACGTTCTGGGTATGGCCGAGAATTAAGCATTCAAGGCATACAAGAGTTTGTCAATGTTAAAACTGTTTGGGTGAAATAGTCGGAAAGTCGGAAATAGAGAGTGGGGAATAGGAAGGCAAAAATCAAAAGGCAAAAGTTAAAAGAAACCTAGTTTTTTACCTTTTTACTTTTTACTTGATGCCTATCTAATCCTCTCTCTCCACTCACCACTTTCTATTTCGTGCATCTTATGAGGAAATTAAAATGAATACAGCAGAATTATTAGTCAAGTGTTTAGAAAATGAAGGAGTCGAATATGTTTTTGGACTCCCTGGAGAAGAAAATTTACACGTTTTAGAAGCGTTAAAACATTCTTCCATTAAATTTATTACGACTCGCCATGAACAAGGTGCGGCTTTTATGGCCGATGTCTACGGACGCTTAACCGGAAAAGCTGGGGTTTGTCTTTCCACTCTTGGCCCTGGCGCAACCAATCTGATGACTGGTGTGGCGGATGCAAATCTTGATGGTGCGCCTTTGGTAGCAATTACTGGGCAAGTGGGAACCGATAGAATGCACATTGAATCCCACCAATATTTAGATTTAGTGGCGATGTTTGCCCCTGTAACTAAATGGAATAAGCAGATTGTTCGCCCAAGTATTACACCAGAAGTAGTAAGGAAAGCCTTCAAGCGATCGCAAACTGAAAAACCCGGCGCAGTCCATATAGATTTACCAGAAAATATTGCCGCTATGCCCGTTGAAGGTAAACCTTTGCGCCGAGATAAAATTGAAAAAACCTACGCCTCTTTTGCCAGCATTCGCGCTGCCGCCGCGATGATATCCCAAGCAGTGAATCCCCTAATTTTAGTTGGTAATGGTGCAATTCGTGGTCAAGCTAGTGATGCCGTGACGCAATTTGCCACGCAAATGAATATACCTGTGGCGAATACATTCATGGGTAAAGGTGTAATTCCTTACACTCATCCTTTAGCTTTATGGTCTGTGGGATTACAGCAACGGGACTTTATTACCTGTGGCTTTGATAATACAGATTTAGTCATTGCGATCGGCTATGATTTGATTGAATTTTCTCCAAAAAAATGGAATCCTGAAGGCACAATTCCGATTGTGCATATTAGTACGGCTGCGGCGGAAATTGATAGTAGTTATATTTCCAATGTAGAAGTCATCGGCGATATTTCTGACTCCCTATCGGAAATCTTAAAAGTAGCCGATCGCCAAGGTAAACCTAATCCTTACGCCATCACCTTACGCGGCGAAATTCGGGCTGATTATGAACAATATGCCAATGATGAAGGTTATCCCATTAAACCGCAAAAATTAATTTATGACTTGCGGCAAGTTATGGGACCAGATGATATCGTTATCTCTGACGTTGGCGCACATAAAATGTGGATGGCGCGTCATTATCATTGTCATAGTCCCAATACTTGTATTATTTCTAACGGTTTTGCGGCGATGGGTATTGCTATTCCTGGTGCTTTAGCCGCTAAACTCGTTTATCCCAACCGCAAAATTGTTGCCGTGACTGGTGACGGTGGCTTTATGATGAATTGCCAAGAATTAGAAACAGCTTTGCGTGTAGGTACTCCCTTTGTCACCTTGATATTTAATGATGGTGGCTATGGCTTAATTGAATGGAAACAAGAAAACCACTTTGGCAAAGGTAATTCATCCTTTGTCCATTTTGGTAATCCTGATTTTGTCAAATTTGCTGAAAGTATGGGTTTAAAAGGTTATCGAGTGGAATCTAGTCTCGACCTCATACCTATACTCAAAGAAGCCTTAGCCCAGGATGTACCAACTGTCATCGATTGTCCGGTAGACTACAGAGAAAATCGTCGCTTTACTCAAAAAGCTGGTGAGTTGAGTTGTGGCGTTTAGTTAATGCTGAGTTAGAAAATGTATTGGCATCAAAAAGCATTTGACTTAACGCCCTAACATGCTCTTGACTTGATACAGTATTGCAGCCTCATACACCTTGTTTTCTGACTAATAAATGAGGCTGCTATCAAGTGTTTTCCCAGCCAATACTCAACATTACATTTAGTTAAAAAAATAATTTAGCAGTGTATTTTTAGTAAATTAATGAATACCTAATCTATCTTGTTTGATTTTGCAAATTGCGTAATTGATCTACTAGATAATCTTCTAGTTCTTGTTTTTCTCTACCACTAGCTCTGCGTTGATAAGTTCTACCTGTTTCTTGAATAAACTTGCGCTTCTCTAATTGAGAACCTTTAGATTTACTGCCTGATTTTTGCAAATTTTTTTGTAATTCTTCCCAAGTTTGTTCTCCAATACTTTCACCTAGTTTTTGCAATGCTTGGGGTAATAGTGTTTTTGCTTCTCTGTGGAAATCTTCGTCTGTTTCTAGGGCATTTAACTCTATATTACTATAGTCAATATCAATTTGAAATTTACTCATTAATTTTTTTCAAAAAAACAACTTATTAATTATTGCATACAGTCACAGATTTGAAATGATTTAACAATCAAGCAGTAGCCAAGTTGGTTAGGATATCGGTAAATAATGAAACTTAGACACCAAGAGGCTTTTAACTTTGTTACTGCGATAAATTCAGTCTAGCAGGGCGATCGCCTACTCAAAACTCTGCAAAATCTTTATCAATTTAAGTAGGGAATAAGCCAGAAGCAGCATCAAGAAACATAGATGTGTCTAGTCATTCTTTCTCAGGATACAAGACATATCAATGAAAATAATGCACATTATAAATAGTGCGGAGATCATCAATTATGGATGCTGTTAAACGCCTAGCTACTCTTGAACGTATCCGCAGACTTAGCCGTCTGATGGATACATCTATACGCATACCTCTGCTTGGTTTTCGCATTGGATTAGACCCCATTATTGGTCTGGTTCCAGGTGCTGGAGATTTCATCAGTACTGGATTTTCGGCTTACATTATATTTTTAGCTACCCGCTTCGGTATTCCTCGCCAAGACTTAGCCAAAATGATTTTTAATGTTGGTTTAGAAGCTGTAGTTGGTAGTGTACCTTTAGTGGGTGATTTGTTTGATGCGTTCTATAAATCCAATATTCGCAATTTGGCAATTTTAGAGCAACATCTGACAAAAGTTGCACCAGAATCTCAAATAGTATCTGGTGAAATTGAGCAAAAGGAATTGAGCCGAGTTTAAGATTGAGATTTTCACTATTCTGGAAAACTAGAACAGTCTTAATTAACACATTCAAGCTTGACTATTTAATATAGGAGATAAGCTATCATGGCAACGCAAAATGCGGCAAAATTTTTTCAAGCAGTGAAAGAAGACCAAGCATTTCAGCAAAAACTCAAAGCTACAGCTAATCCAGAAGCATTTATTAAGATTGCTAAAGAAGGTGGCTATGATTTTACTGTTGAAGAACTAGAGGCTGAAATTGATAAGTTATCGGCAGAAGATTTAGCTGCTATTGTTAATCCAGGGTGGGGGCCTAGACGGCACATTAATCCTAGATAATTCTGGAAATGACAAGCTAAAAGTCTATACAAAAAGACTAGATACTTGCATAGGCTTTTACCTGGAATTATGATGCCGAACGTGCCTGGGCTAAGTCACGTATCAGCAAAGTCCTAGAGTAAATGTAATCCGTTAGGCCAAGAGTTTCTTCAGAATCCAGGACTTTATTGCTCTCAATCTTTCCTAATAGCAGTTTAACCAAATCTTTATCGCTAAGTCCCAGGAGTGTACTGCTTTGGGTTTGTTCCACTACAGCCCAAAGCTGACGTAATATTTTTGAGTTCACAAGGCATATCTTCATGACTATCGCTCCTGGCTTGAATGAACACAGATCACTGCTGATGACAATCTAAAGAAAATATTAAATTATTTAGTTCTGCCAACATCTGCAATATTACAAAAACTTATTAAATATATGTATACTTACATATTTGACAAAATTTGTTTATTAAAACAACCCTGATTGACTGAGACGGTTTGATGGCGGTCTCTTTTATTTATAATTTTATACCGAGTCTTTACAAATAGCCGAAGTGCGTAAATGCTGTACATATCTTCCTATATTGGTAGGCAAGTCATCCTTGTAACCGATGACAAAGACAATGATCAACTGGTCAAATACAAGTAATGTTGCCCATACCGGAGTAATGACAGACCGCGTTTTAATTCTTGGAGGAAGGGGGCGAATTGGTAGCAGTGTCGCTCAAGATATTGCTAACCATACGCAAGCCAGAATTACCATCACTGGGCGTACTCCAGAGACGGGAAGTTTGCCCTTAGCAGAACGAGAGCAGTATTTAACTTTAGACTTGGCAGAAGTTGATAAACTGCGGGAAGCGATCGCTAACTCTGATTTAGTAGTTCACTGTGCAGGCCCGTTTCACTACCGTGATGCCGATGTTCTGAAATTTTGTATTGAACAAGGCGTGAACTATATAGATGTGAGCGACCACCGTTCTTTTACCAGTAAGTCTCTTACTTATCATGAACAAGCTGTTGCTGCTGGGGTAACAGCCATAATTAATACAGGTATATTCCCTGGCATATCTAACAGTATGGTGCGTCAGGGTGTGGAGCAATTTGATGAAGCCGAAAAAATCAAGCTGTATTATTTAGTAGCTGGTTCCGGTGGTGCTGGTATCACGGTCATGCGGACAACTTTTCTCGGCTTACAACATCCTTTTGAAGCTTGGATAGATGGCAAATGGCAGGAAGTCAAGCCTTATAGTGAAAGAGAACTTGTTGATTTTCCCCATTATCAACGTAATGGAGTTTACTGGTTTGATATGCCAGAAACCTTTACCTTGCCTTATGCCTTTCCTTCAGTTAAAAGTGTAGTTACTAAGTTTGGTTCATTTCCCGATTACTATAATCATCTGACCTGGATTGCAGCACATATTTTTCCCAAGTGGTTAATGCAGCGTAATGGCATGATTGAATTCTTATCTCATGTCAGCCATACTATGACAGATTTTACTAATCGTTTCAGCGGTATTGGTGTAGCAGTCAGGTCAGAAGTTACAGGCAAAAAAAATGGCTCAACAGGCGTTTATGCTTCTACTGTATTGCATGATAATGCTGCTTTAGCCACTGGCTGTGGTACTGGTACTGTTGCTCAATTAATTCTTGAAGGTAAACTTCATAAACCAGGAGTTTTACCTGTAGAAAATGCCCTACCAACAGATTTATTTACTCAGGTGATGGATAGTCGCGGAATTAAGATTGAACATACCTTTTTAAAGTACCCTGAACAAGTGATGAGTTCTCACGGCAAAGACTCAGCGACATAACAGGACAAAAGCGGCGATCGCTGCACAAATATTCGCGCGATCGACTTAAAATAATATTCTCAAAGCAAACGTCCTGATACAGTTCACACCCTCCGCTTGTCAAATGTATCACCTTAAAAATGAAACGGTCTCTGCAAATCATCTTCAATAGAAAACCCCACGGGTGCTGTGGGGTTGTTTTATTAGGGTCTCTTATTATAGTACTATAGTACTATACTTAAGTAAAATTTGCAAGTACTTTTTTTCTTATACCATCTCGCTAAAAATCTCTCCAACTCTCATTCCCTGATGTACTCTGCATCTCTGTAGTATCCTCTACCATACGGGTTCTCCTGTAGAGTACAGGAGTCTAAATTTTTCCGTTAACTGTTGATTATGTCTGCGTTTACTCAAATTCATCAATAGTAGAAGCCGGTAGAGGTTGTTTCTGTTTGGCAATATGAGCCTCATACCAAGTCATTAAGGGAGTTGCACTAATTCCATGTACAATTACTGACACAACAATAGTCGTGTAAGTTATCCAGGCAATTTGTTCAGCAGCTTCTCCCTTGAGACCGTTACCAAAAGCATAGGCAAGATAATAAAGGGAACCAACACCACGAATTCCAAACCAACCAAATAACCAGCGAGTTCCAGGGTGTAAATTGCGGCGATGGGAACTAAATGGATGTTTACTGATTGTGCTGACCCATGCACCTAAAGGTCGTATAAACACGAATAATAAAATAATTACTACTAAAGATTGGAAAGCATAATCAAGCATAGGCTTGAATAGTAAGATTGAGCCTAACAATAGAATTGTGCCAACTTCTAACAGCTTTTCTAGTTGTTCAATAAATTCTAATTGAGCCAATGGTTTTTCTGGATTGCGATAACTTCGTTGCACGACTAAACCCGCTACAAATACTGCCAAAAAACCATAACCATTCACAAATTCTGTTAAAGAATAAGTCAGTAAAATGATACTAATACCAACAAAATCTTCCATTAATTTATCAGCAGAACGGCGCTTTTGGAGATTTTGATCAATCCAGACGATTACTTTAGGAACTAAAATACCCATCAAGATTCCTGCTGCAATCGCCCAAAATAAATCTATCACGATCCATTTTTTAAACCAGTTGTGCCAATTATCATCTTTTAAAGCATAAATCCCAAAATAAACAAAGGGAAAAGCTAAGGCATCATTTAATCCACCTTCTGATGTTAAACCAAAACGTAACTCATCTCTATCATTAGTATCAGTCAGTTGTACTTCTGAGGCTAACACCGGGTCAGTAGGTGCTAAAATCGCTCCTAATAATATAGCTTCTCCCCAATTCATCCCTAAGAATAACTTGCCCACAACAGCCAAGCTAAAAATTGAAATTGGCATTAATAACCCAATCAGGCGAGATGTAATCCCCCAAACTTGAAAATTTAGTGGACGAATAATTTTTAAGCCACAACCAAAAACCGAAACAATAACTACTAATTCGGAAATTTTTTCTAATAATTCGGCTTTAAATACATCATCCCGACGTAATTGAA